>JAFGPU010000483.1 GCA_016936035.1 Acidimicrobiales bacterium | reverse complement strand
GACGCGCTGGCGGTGTACGAGCGCGTCGCCGAGGTCGCCCTCACGGCCGCGGGTGCGCCGCCCGACGCAGCCGCTGCGGCCGCCCCGGCGTTCAACGCGCTCGCCGACGGGTTCGCCCTGCACCACCTCGCCCGCCCCCAGCCCGGCGACGTCGACGCCCTCCGCCGGGCCCTGCGCCTGCTGTACCTGGGCCTGCTGGTCGACCGGGGCCAGGTCGATCGCGCCACCGAGCTGGCGCGGGCGGACGCCCCCGTGGACGACCCGGCGGGGTGACGTGGACCGGGTGGCACCGCCGCCGGTCCCACCTCCCGGTCCCACGACATCCGCACTGTGCGAACGGTGCCGGAACACCCGTGCGGCGGATCCGCCCGCCGGCACGCGCACCATCCCGGCCGTCCGGCGGGCGACGTGGCACACTCTCGTCGCACACCGCGGCCCGGTGACCGCGCCGCGAGCACGACCAGCGGAAGGCACCACCATGACGCCGGCCGAGCCACTCCGAACCAGCGCCAGCGCGACCGCCAGCGGGGTCACCGGCGATCGGCTCGCCGACCTGTGGCGGTGGAACATCGGCCTGACGGTGCTCCACGCGCTGCAGGCCCTCGCCGTCCTCGCGCTCGCCAGCGACTTCGCCATCACGATCACCTCGACGTTCCCCGAAGGGCCGCCCGGTACCCGTCCACCCGCGCCCGACGAGCTCGTCGACATCCGCATCGGCGCCGCCGTCGCCGTGTTCCTCGCCCTGGCGGCGCTCGACCACCTCGTCACCGCCACCGTCGGACGCCGCCGCTACGAGGACGACCTGCGGCAGGGCATCAACCGGTTCCGCTGGGTCGAGTACTCGTTCAGCGCCACGCTGATGGTCGTGCTCATCGCCGCCTACAGCGGCGTCACCGACATCACGGCCGTGGTGGCGATCGCCGGCGCCAACGTGGGGATGATCCTGTTCGGGTGGCTCCAGGAACGAGCGAACCCGCCGGGGCGGACGTCCACCACCATGACGCCGTTCTGGTTCGGGGCGCTCGTGGGATCGGCGCCCTGGATCGCGATCGCGGTCAACGTGATCGGCGCCGACACCGTGCCCGGGTTCGTGTACGGCATCTTCGTGGCCCAGCTCGTGTTCTTCTTCAGCTTCGGGCTCAACCAGTGGCTGCAGTACCGGGGGGTCGGGCCCTGGGCCGACTACGCGTTCGGCGAGAAGGCGTACCTGGTGCTGAGCCTGGGTGCGAAGTCGGTGCTGGCCTGGCAGATCTACGGCGGGTCGCTGTCGAGCTGAGCTGCGGGTCACCCGACGGTGACCAGGATCTCGACCTCGTACTCGACGGTGTCCAGCTCGCACCCCGTGGTGTCGATCTTCAGCCACACCTCGTCGGTGTCGGCCGTGTCGAAGCCGGTCTGGTCGACGATCGTCTCCGCTCCCTTGGGCAGGCCCTGGCTGGTTCGGGCGATGCGGTCACCCGATGCGTCGACGAGCTCGAGGTCGACGCTGCCGAACCGGCCGCAGTCCTCGGCGCTGGCGACGGCCATCACCAACTCGCCCTGCACCTCGCTGCCGGCCGGCACCTCGAACCGGTAGTAGTTGATCTCGGTGCCGAGCACGGTGTCGCTGTAGGGGGTGTCGACCTTCCCGGTGGCCGCGTCCCGCGGCAGGGGCGCGCCCTCGAGCACCGCGCCGGCCAGGTCGGCATCGCGGCGGTCGCGGGTCGACGCCTCGTCGATGGCGTCGGCGAGGTCGGCTGCGCCGTCGACGTCGACGAACGCCCCGCCGCCGGCGTCGGCGATGCACTGCAGCTCGGCACGGGCCTGCTCGTTGTCGCCGAGCGAGAAGCCGACGGTGTTGATCAGCACCTCGATGCCGCCGTCGCTCAGCTCGGCGGCCACGTCGCACGCGTCGGGGGGCGCGCACGTGTCCTCGCCGTCGGACACCAGCACGATCGTGCGGGGGCCGTCCGCGGGCAGGTCCGCAGCGGCCTCCTGCAGCGCCAGGCCGATCGGCGTGAAGCCCGTCGCCACGAAGCTGTCGATGGCGGCGTCGAGCGCCTCACGGTCGAGCGGTGCCACCGGGTGAATGAGCTCGGTGTCGCGGCAGCCGTTCTCGCGGTCGCTGTTCGGCACCCGGTGGCCGTAGACACGGAGCCCGACGTGCTGCCCGTCGGGTCGGGCGGCGACGACGTCGTGCAGCGCCTGCTTGGCGCCGTCGATGAGGGGCCGCCCGTCGTCGTCGAGGTCGTTCATGGACCCGGACGCGTCCATGATCAGCAGCAACGCCCCCGGGTCGTCCTCCTCGGCTGCCGCCGGCGCGGCCTCCGGGTCGTCGTCGGCCGAGACGGGATCGTCGGCCGGCGCCGCCGCGTCGGCATCGGTGGTCGACGTCGCGGCGTCGACGTCGTCGTCGCCGCTGGACGCGCAGGCGGAGCCGGATGCCAGTGCCATCGCCGCGACCGCCACCAGCCAGCGGTGCCGGGCGCGAGGGGTGGTGCGCATGTGGGCCTGCTCCTTGCGTCGTCGAGATGGACCCGGGCCCGCTCGTCGCGACCGCGTCGTCACCGTGCCGGACCGGTGGGCGGACGGTCGCGAGCACCACGTGCGGGTTGCGTGCGGCTCGCGTGCAGCCCGCCGACGGCCGTCGTGCGCCCACGTGCAGGCTCGGCCGCACCGGCCGCTCGCGGCGCCGTCCACCCCGCACGGCGGTCGGTACTGTTCCGCCGATGGTCGCGCTGCGGGTGCTGGTGCTCGGTCCCCTCGACGTCCGGCTCGGTGAAGGTCGGACCACACCGAGCGGGCACCGGGCGCGCGTCGTCCTCGTCGCGCTCGCGGCCCGCGCCGGCACGCCGGTTCCCCTCGACGCGCTCATCGACGAGGTCTGGCCCGAAGGCGCGCCCGCCAGCGCCCGCAACAGCATCCAGTCGCACCTGTCCCGGCTCCGCTCGGTGGTCGGTCCCGGCAGGATCGAGCGCCTCCACGAGGCCTACCAACTCCGGATCGGCGCCGACGAGCTCGACGCTCTGGCCTTCGGGGCGGACTGCGCCCGGGCGCGAGAGCACGCGACCCGCGGTCGGTGGGACGAGGCGCTGGCCGCGTACGACGCGGCCCTCACCCACTGGCGAGGTGACGCCTTCGAGGGGTTCGAGGACCTGCCGTCCGCGCGGAGCTGGGCGGTCGAGCTCGCCGAGCAGCGGGTGATCGCCGTCGAGGAGCGGGTCGACGTGCAGCTCGCACGCGGGCGCCACGCCGACGTCGTCGCCGAGCTCGAGCCGCTCCTCGAGCGGCATCCGTTGCGGGAGCGGCTGTGGCGCCAACAGGCCCTGGCCCTGTACCGGGTCGACCGCCAGGCCGAGGCGTTGCGGGTGCTCGCCACGTTCCGGCACCGCCTGGCAGACGAGACCGGCCTCGAGGCGAGCGAGGGCCTACGTCGCCTCGAGGCGTCGCTGCTCCGCCAGGACGAGGAGCTGCGGGCCCCCGTCGCCGCACCGTCCGGCCTCGGGCCCGGCGCTCCCCGCCACCGGGTGCCGACCGACCTGCAGCGCCTCGATCAGCACCCTCTCGTCGGTCGCACG
>JAFGPU010000482.1 GCA_016936035.1 Acidimicrobiales bacterium | reverse complement strand
GTCGGTGCCAGCCTGTGCCAGCCCCACCGGACGTTCCCGCCGGCGGGCACGGAGCACCGTCACGTACATCATCGCCATGCCGGTGACCCTACGACCGGGACCGGCCGACGGGCGAACGACTTGGCGACCACGTCGGGTCGCGGGCGGCGACCCGGTCGCGTGCCTCCGCCACGATGCGTGCTGCTCCCGGTGGCCGGACCCGGAGAACACCGGGTCAGGAAAACGACGGATCGGACGGGTTTCACTCTCCGTGGCAAGGGCAGCCCACGCTCACGGCAGCGTCCGCACCCGGCGGTCCGTCGTGATCACACCGACATCCGACATCCGCGCAACGGAGGAGACCCTGACATGACTGTGAAGCAGAGCGAGCTGGCCGGTTGGATCGGCCACACCCTCGTGGACGACCACGGCGACAAGATCGGCAAGATCACCGACCTCTACGCCGACGAGGCGACCGGCGAGCCCGAATGGATCGCCGTGAAGACCGGTCGCATCGGCTCGAAGCTCAACTTCGTTCCGCTCGCCGGGGCCGAGCCCAGCGGCGACGACCTCCAGGTGCCGTACGACAGCGACATGGTCAAGCACGCCCCCGAGGCCGATCCCGACGGCCGGCTGAGCCAGGAGGAGGAGGCCCGCCTCTACGGCCACTACGGCATGACCTACAGCACGGAGCGGTCACCGAGCGGTCTGCCCGAGACCGGACGCGCAGGCGGGCCGGTGGGGCGCGACACGAGCGGGCCCACCACCGACGACGCCATGACGCGTTCGGAGGAGGAGCTGCGGGTCGGCAGGGAGAGCAAGGAGACCGGACGGGCCCGGCTGCACAAGTACGTGGTCACCGAGGAGGAGACGCGGACGGTGCCCGTCACCAAGGAGAAGGTCCGCGTGGAGCGCGAGCCGATCACCGACGCCAACGCCGACCGGGCCATGGCGGGGCCCGACATCTCCGACGAGGAGCACGAGGTCGTCCTCCACGAGGAGCGGCCCGTGGTGGGCAAGGAGACCGTCCCCAAGGAGCGGGTCCGGCTCGCCCGCGAGAGCGAGACCGAGGAGCGGGAGATCACCGAAGAGGTGCGCAAGGAGCGCATCGAGGAGGAGGGCGACGTCCCGCCCGGGCGCTGAGGCCGGCGATCCAGCCCGCCACGGTGGCGTCGGCCGCTGAGGTGTCCCTCGGCGGCCGACGTCGATGCCGTCCGCGCGACGGCGACGGGGCCGCGCTCGGGCCGGTGACCCGGGCACCGGCCCGGGGGTAGACACTCGGCCATGCCCTCGCGCCTGCTGCTCAACCACCACACCGCGGTCCTCCCGGCCGGCGCCCGCCCCGGGGGCGCGGTCCACGCGTTCCACCAGCGGCTGCCCGGCTACGCGCCGACGCCCCTGCGCGACATGCCCGACCTCGCGGCGGCCACGGGGGTCGGGCGGGTGCTCGTCAAGGACGAGTCGAGCCGCATGGGGTTGCCGGCGTTCAAGATCCTGGGCGCCTCGTGGGCCACCTACCGGGCGCTGTGCGCCCGCCTGGGGGGCGAGCCCGAATGGGCGAGCCTCGACGACCTCGCGGCGGTGGTTGCCGACCGATTGGGGCCACTGCGCCTGGTGACCGCCACCGACGGCAACCACGGGCGCGCCGTCGCCCGCATGGCCGCGTTGCTCGGCTTGTCGGCCACCATCCTGGTGCCCGACGGCACCGCGGCGGCCCGCATCGACGGCATCGTGTCCGAGGGTGCCGAGGTCGTCGTGGTGCCCGGCACCTACGACGATGCCGTCACCGTGTCGGCCGGCATGGAGAGCGATCGCGACCTGGTGGTGTCCGACACCTCGTGGCCGGGCTACGAGGACCCGCCCCGGTGGGTCGTCGAGGGCTACTCGACGATCTTCGCGGAGGTCGACGCCCAGCTCGTCGGCGCCGACGGCGACGACGTCGTGGTCAGCCCCGAGGGCGTCGTCGTGCGCGCCGGGGCCGTCGTCGACGTCGCCGTGATGCCGCTCGGCGTGGGCGCCCTCGGGGCCTCGGCCGGCGCCTGCCTGCGCGCCGGCCGCCAACCCGACGACGGTCCGCTGCTCATCGGCGTCGAACCCGACACCGCCGCCTGCGTGGCCGCCGCGGTCGCCGCCGGCCACGTGGTCGAGGTGCCCGGCCACCACCGCTCGATCATGGCGGGGCTCAACTGCGGCCTCGCCTCGATGCTGGCGCTGCCGGCGATCCGCGCCACGTTCGACGCGTTCGTCGCCATCGACGACGACCGGTGCCGCCAGGCCATGCGCGCCCACGCCGACGCGGGCATGGACGTCGGCGAGACGGGCGCGGCGGCGCTGGCCGGCCTGATGGCGGTCGTCGACGAGCATCGCGTCGAGCTGCCCCTGCCGGACCAGGCCACCGTCCTGCTGCTCGCCACCGAGGGCGTCACGGACCCGGTCAACTTCGCGTCGGTGGTGGGTCGCCCACCCCGATGACCGGCGCTCTGCGTGCCGTCGGGGCGGATCGGGCTGTCGCCGACGCGTGCGCCGGCCGATCCGCCCCGGGCGGAACGGGTGCCTGGCGGTCGGTCACGACCGTGTCTCCCTGGATGTCATCGCCACAGCCGCCAGCAGGGTCACGACCCGGTCGCCGGCGACCCGCCCCGGCGCTGTCGCGTCACATGGTCGTTCAGGCGTCGAGGCCCTGGATCCGGGCGGCGGCCACCCGGTGGCGGGCGAGCGCGTCGTCGAGCCCGGTGGCTCGCAGCTCACCGTCCTCGACCAGGGAGCGGCCGGCGATGACCGTGTGGTGGGCCCGCGTGGGGCCGCAGCGCAGCAGGGCCTCGACGGGGTCGGTCAGGGCGCCGGCGAAGGCCGGGCCGTCGAGCTTCCACGCCACCAGGTCGGCGACGGCGCCGGGGGCGATCACGCCCAGCTCGTCCTGGCGGCCCAGGCACGCGGCCGAGCCCCGTGTCCCCAGCTCGAGTGCGTCGCGGGCGGTGAACGCCGTCGGGCCACCGCGCTGGCGGGCGAGCAGCAGCGCGGCCCGTGACTCGAGCCACAACGAGGCGCTGTCGGTCGACGACGACCCGTCGCAGCCGAGCCCGACGGGCACCCCGGCCGCCCGGTAGCCGGTGACGGGGGCGATGCCGCCGCCGCCGATCATCATGTTCGAGCTGGGACAGTGGGCCACGCCGGTGCCCCACGCCCCCAGGCGGGCGACCTCGGCGTCGTTCGGGTAGATGGCGTGGGCCACCCAGGCCCGGTCCGACCCCCAGCCGCAGTCCTCGAAGTGCTCGACGGGCCGGCGGCCGAACGTCTCCAGACAGAAGGCGTCCTCGTCGGCATCCTCGGCCAGGTGGGTGTGCAGGCGGACGTCCAGCCGCTCGGCCAGCTCGGCGGTGCGGCGCATCAGGTCGGGCGTCACCGAGAACGGCGAGCACGGCGCCAGCGCGATCCGCACCATGGCCCCGGGGGAGGGGTCGTGATGGCGGGCCACGGCGTCCTCGCTGGCGGCGAGGATGGCGTCGTCGTCCTGCACCACCGAGTCGGGCGGCAGGCCGCCGTCCTTCTGCGACAGCGACATCGACCCGCGGGTGGGGTGGAACCGCACGCCCAGGTCGCGGGCCGCCTCGATCTCGGCGGCGAGCAGGTCGCCGCCGTCGGCCGGGTGGACGTAGAGGTGGTCGCTGGAGGTGGTGCAGCCGCCCATGGCCAGCTCGGCCAGCCCCACCCACGCCGACACGTACGACGCCTCCTCGTCGATCAGGGCCCAGCGGGGGTACAGCGCCGTCAGCCAGTCGAACAGCGAGCTGCTGGTGGCGGGCCGGTAGGACCGGGTGAGGTTCTGGAAGATGTGGTGGTGGGTGTTGATCAGGCCCGGGGTCACGAGGCAACCGTCGGCCCGCAGGTGCCGGCCGGCGGCCGGTGGCGCCTCGTTGCCCGAGCCCACCGCGGTGACGAACCCGCCGGTGCACGCCACCCAGCCGCCGGCCAGCTCGCGCCGGTCGTCGTCCATGGTGACCACCAGGTCGGCGCCGGCGACGACGAGGTCGGCCGGTGCGGGGGTGGGAGAGCTCTGCGCCATGGCGTCACCTCGTCGCGGCGTCCAGGTCGATGCCGACGCTGACCCGGCCGACCGCCTGCGCAATGTAGAGGACCCAGCCCAGGGCGCGGGGTAGCGTCCCGTCGATGTCCGATCTGCGCGCCCGCATCGACGAGCTCTGGGCACGGCGGGATGAGCCCGGCCTCGTGACCGATCCGGAGGCCGTGGCCACGGTGCACGGGGCGATCGACCTGCTCGACACCGGCGCCGCCCGGGTGGCCGAGATCGTGGACGACCAGGTCGTCGTGCACGCCTGGCTGAAGCAGGCCATCCTGCTGCTGTTCCAGGTGTCCGACATGGTGACCCAGGAGCTGGGCCCGTTCGAGTACGCCGACAAGATCCCGCTGAAGTCGGGCTACGAAGCGGCCGGGGTCCGGGTGGTGCCGGGGGCGTCGGCGCGGTGGGGCTCGTTCCTCGACCGGGGCGTCATCCTCATGCCCAGCTACGTGAACATCGGCGCCCGGGTCGGCGCCCGGTCGATGGTCGACACGTGGGCGACCGTGGCGACGTGCGCCCAGATCGGCAGCGACGTGCACCTGTCGGGCGGCGTCGGCATCGGTGGCGTGCTCGAGCCCCCGAACGCGGCGCCGGTCATCGTCGAGGACGACGCGTTCATCGGCAGCCGTTCGATGGTGACTCAGGGCGCCCGTGTCGGGCGCGGCGCGGTGCTGGGTGAAGGCGTGATCCTCAACCCGTCGATCCCGGTGATCGACGGCGAGACGGGCGAGGAGCTCTCCCGTGGCGTGGTGCCGCCGTGGTGCGTGGTCGTCAACGCCACGCGTCCCAGGGAGCTGGCCGGGGGAACGTTCGGCATGCCCTGCGCCCTCGTCATCAAGCGCCTCACCCCGGGCGAGCGCCACGACAAGGCGACCCTCGAGGCCGTGCTGCGCGAGCACGGCGCCGCCACCTGACGACCCCCCCGGGTCGCCGGTGGCGGTGGCCGCACCCGGTCAGTTCGCCGAGGGAGGCCGGTACTCGCTGAGGGTGAGGGTGGCGCCCTGGGGATCGGTCACGGTGCCCATGCGGGTGTAGGCGGTGTCGAACAGCGGCGTGACGACCGTGGCGCCCAGCTCGACGGCCCGGGCGAACGCGGCGTCGGCATCCGCGACCGAGAACGTGACCGTCCAGCGCGCCCCGGCGTCGGCCGTTCCCTCCACCCCGATGGCCTGCATCAGCGCGACGGCATCGGCGAACCCCTCCGGCGCCTGGTCAGCCTGCTGCCGCTCGCGGATCTCCGGGTCGCGCTGCGCCAGGTACTCGCCGTACCCCGGCACCCGCCAGATGCCCGCCTTCTGCCCGTCGCCCAGGTCGAACGGGTTGCACGCCCAACCGAACACCGCACCGTAGAACCGTTCGGCCCCGTCCGGGTAGGCGGTGTGGAGCTCACTGAAGTTCCACGTGCCCGCCCCGTTGACCGCCTGCGCGCCCCGGTTCTCCCCGGGCTGCCACAATCCGAACACCGCCCCCTCGGGGTCGGCGCACAGCGCCGAGCGCCCGGCGCGCGGGATGTCGTCGGGACCCGCGAGGACCTTCCCGCCGTTGGCCTCGACGGCGGCGGCG
>JAFGPU010000083.1 GCA_016936035.1 Acidimicrobiales bacterium | reverse complement strand
CCAGCATCAGCAGGCCTCGCCGGCTGTGGTGGTCCTTCTTGTGCTTCGACAGGTGGTCGTTGAGGTGGTTGATGCGTGCGGTGAGCAACGCGATCTGCACCTCGGGCGACCCCGTGTCGGAGTCGTGGAGCTTGTTGTCGGCGATGATGTCGGGCTTCGCCGCGTCGATCTGGTCTGACACGCGTGGTTCCTTCGGTCGGGTGACTGCTTACCCTGCCCCGTCACCGGCTCGGCGGGGAGTGCCGAGAGCAACCGCACGCCGCATCGAGGAGATGACGGCGTGAGGTGGCGCTACGCCTGGTTCAGAGCGTCGCGGCAGGATATCAGTGCAGGGTCCGAACGGCGAACCCCGCGCCACGGACCGTCACGACGCCGCTCAGGCGGGCTGCTCGACGGTCCACTGGTAGCGGGCACGGTGGTGGTGCCGGGACCCGGTCCGCATCTCGAGCGGCGGCGTCAGGCGCCGCACCCACGCGTGCGGCCCCAGGAACGCGGTCTCGATCTGGTCGGTCGTGGCATCGGGCCGCAAGCCGGCAGCGCCGAGGGCGGCGGCCCGCACCCGCGCCAGCGGGCCCTCGAGCAGCTCGGCGATGATCGACGGCAACGTCTCCGGGTCCTTCAGCACCCACGAGTGCGTGCCCCCCTTGACGGTCACCAAGGTGCCGCGCGAGCGGCGGGCGGCGTCGACCGCCGTCGCATAGGGCACGGGCATGTCACGGTCGCCGTGGATGACGACGACGGGCACCTCGGCCCGGCCCAGTGCCTCGAGCATCTCGCGGCTCGTGTCCGAGCGCATCATCGAGACCGCCGGGCCGAGCATGCGCCACGGGCGCCGGGCGTGACCGAGCAGGGTCGGTCCGAGCAGACGGCCGAGCTTGGCTGCCTGGCCCGGGTTGCGCAGCCAGGGCAGCGTCGACAGCGTGTCGGCCACCAGCAGCGCCGCCAGGGCGACGAGGACCGGCGGGGCGAAGCGCGAGGTCTTGATGATCCGGTCCCAGCACTCGCCCACCACGGCGTCGATGAGGACGACGGCGATGGCGCGATCCGGGTCGGCGGCCGCGAGCTGGGCGACGAGCCGGCCGCCCATCGAGTGGCCCGCGAACACCGCCCGGCGGATGCCCAGCTCGTCGAGCACCCGGGCGAGCAGCTCGGTGTACGACGCGAGGTCGTCGCCGCCCGTCGGCAGGCCCTGGGTCGCCCCGTGCCCGGCGACGTCGATGGCCACCACCTTGAACCCCATGCGGACCAGCCGCGACAGCGTCTGGGCGTAGAGGATGCCCTCGGCGGTGAACCCGTGCACCAGCACAACCGGGAGCCCCTGGCCGGAGACGGCCACACCGACCCGGTGGTCGTCGTCGAGGACGATCTCGTGGCGCGCCAGCCGCGGGACGGCGACGAGCTGGTCGGTCTCCGGCGTGTCGGCCTCGGGGCCGATGATGGGTTCGTCGGAGGCGTCGGGCGCGCCGTCGTCGAACAGCAGCGCCGTCGAGCCGTCGCGACGGCCGTCGGCCGCTGTCGGCATGCGGACGACCTCGGCCATCGCCTGGTCTCCGTCACCGTGGGTGGCATCGTCGTGCGGCACCGTCTGCCCTCTGATGGTCGGCCCGTACCCCCCAGAGGCACGGGTCATGCCTTACACCATAAGCCAGGGACTGGAACGCGTTCCTGTCGAGGACCTGGTCAGGGCACCCCGAGCACACCGCGCGCCTGATCGCAGTCGCGGCCGATCTGCTCGATCAGCGCCTCGACGGACGCGAACTTGACCTCGCCGCGCAGCCGGGCGGCGAACCGCACCTTGACGTGCTCGTCGTACAGATCGCCCTCGAAGTCCAGCAGGTGCGCCTCGAGCAGGCTGGCGTGGGCCTCGACGTAGAACGTGGGGCGGCGCCCGAGCGAGATGGCGGCGGAGTGCACCGAGCCGTCGGCGCGCTCGAACCAGCCGGCGTAGATGCCGTCGTCCGGCAGCAGGATGTCGCCCGGCACCGACACGTTGGCCGTGGGGAACCCCAGGTCGCGCCCGCGCTTGTCGCCGTGGGCCACGACGCCCCGCACCTCGTGCTGGCGGCCCAGCAGCGCGTTCGCCTGGTCCAGGTCGCCGGCCACCAACGCATGGCGGATGCGGGTCGACGAGACCCGGCCCGCGTCGTCGGCGGGGCGCCCCTCGGCGTCGACGAGGTCGAGCCCGTCGACCTCGAAGTCGAGGTCGGTGCCCATGGTGCGCAGCAGCTCGACGTTGCCCGCCCGGCGATGGCCGAAGTGGAAGTCGTCGCCGACGACCACGACACGGGCGGCGAGGCAGCCGGCCAGCACCTCGCGCACGAACTCGTCGGCCGGCTCGCGGCTGCGCGCCTCGTCGAACGTGATGACCAGGCAGTAGTCCACGCCCGTCTCGGCCAGCAGCTCGATCTTCTGGTCGAGGTCGGTGAGCAGCCGGGGGGCGGACTCCGGCCGCACCACCGACGCCGGATGGCGGTCGAACGTGACCACTGCGGTGGCCAGGTCCTTGTCGAGGGCCCGCCGGCGCACCTCGGCGATGACCGCCCGGTGCCCCAGGTGCACCCCGTCGTAGGCGCCGATGGTCACCACCGTGCCGCCCGGCGGGCGGGGGCAGGCGGACAGGTCGCGGAGCACCTCCATCGGGGCGGCAGCGTACCGGCCTCCGGGCGCGACCCTTGCACGGGGCCGACGTGCGGGGGCGGCGACCAGGCGCTCAGCTCACGGCGTCGAGCGCCTGGCGGAGGTCGGCCACGAGGTCGGCGGCCGACTCGATGCCCACCGACAGCCGCACGAGGCCAGGCTCGACGGCGAGCGCCGAGCCGGCGGCCGAGGCGTGGGTCATCCGCGCCGGGTGCTCGATGAGCGACTCGACGGCACCCAGCGACTCGGCGAGGGTGAACAGCTCGGTGCGCTCGCAGATGGCGACGGCCGCCTCCTCGCCCCCGCGCGCCACGAACGACACCATGCCGCCGAAGTCGCGCATCTGGCGCTTCGCGATGTCGTGTCCCGGGTGGTCGGGCAACCCGGGCCACAGCACCCGGGCCACGGCCGGGTGGTCGGCCAGCAGGTCGACGACCGCCCGGGCGTTGTCGCAGTGGCGCTCCATGCGCAGGCCCAGCGTCTTGAGCCCCCGCTGCACCAGGTAGCAGTCGATGGGCGACGGCACGCTGCCCACGGCGTTCTGGGTGAAGCCGAGCCGCACGGCCACGTCGTCGTCGTCGACGGCCACGAAACCGCCGACCACGTCCGAGTGGCCGCCGAGGTACTTGGTGGCCGAGTGCACGACGACATCTGCGCCGAGCGCCAGCGGCTGCTGCAGGAAGGGGCTGGCGAACGTGTTGTCGACCACCAGCCAGGCCCCGTGGTCGTGCGCCACCTCGGCCACGGCCGCGATGTCGACCACCGCCATCGCGGGATTGGTCGGCGTCTCGGCCCACACGACCCGGGTGCCCTCCGGCCACCGGGCGTCCAGGGCGGCGGCGTCGGTCAGGTCGACGGCGGTCCACGGGTGGCCGCTGGCGCCGTACACCTTGTCGATCAGGCGGAAGGTGCCGCCGTACGCGTCGCCGCCCAGCACGATGCCGGCGCCCGCCGGGAGCTGGCGCAACACGGCGTCCTCGGCGGCGAGCCCGGAGGCGAACGCGAAGCCGTGCCGGGCGCCCTCGAGCGAGGCCAGGCACATCTCGAGCGCGGCGCGGGTGGGGTTGGCGCTGCGCGAGTACTCCCAGCCGTGGTGCCGGCCCACCCCCTGCTGGGCGAACGTGGTGGAGATGCTGATCGGCGGCACGACGGCGCCGGTGAACGGGTCGGGGTCCTGCCCCGCGTGGATGGCCCGGGTCTCGAAGCCCCGGTCGTCGGACGCGCTGGTCATGTGCACCTCATGTCGCTGCCTTCGCCAGGTGCTCGAGCACGTCGGCCCGCCCGAGCACGGCATGTGGTCGCCCACCCGCCAGCACCACCAGTGCCGGCGCGGTGTCGAGAAGCTCGACGGCCAGGGCCACGGGCTGGCCGATGCCGATGGTGGGCAGCCGGTCGCCCATCACCTTCTCGACCGGCTCGTCGAGCACGTGGGGGTCGCGGAACGCCCGCTCCATGAGCGCGAGCTCGTCCACGGCGCCGACGATCTCGGCGGCAGCCAGGGGCATCTCGCCCTTGGCCACCGGCAGCTGCGACAAGCCGTAGCCGCGCATCACGTTCACCGCCCGCTGCCCCGAGTCCTCCGGGTGCACGTACACCAGCGGCGGGATGGCGCCACCACGCGACTCGAGCACGTCCGCGACCGTGTGCCCGCTGCCGCGCACGAACCCGTAGCCCGCCATCCAGTCCTCGTCGAAGACGCGCGACAGGTAGCCGCGGCCGGAGTCGGGGATGAGCACGACCACCAGGTCGTCGGGGCCGAGGCCGGCGCCGACCTCGAGGGCGGCCGCCACGGCCGTGCCGCCGGACCCGCCGATGAGCAGGCCCTCCTCGCAGGTGACACGGCGGGCCATGAGGAAGCTGTCCTCGTCGCTGACCGCGACGACGCGATCGACCAGGTCGGGGTCGTAGGTGGTGGGCCAGAAGTCCTCGCCGATGCCCTCGACGAGGTAGGGCCGACCGGATCCGCCGGAGTAGACCGAGCCGGCCGGGTCGGCGCCGACGATCTGCACGTCAGGGCGCTGCGCCTTGAGGTAGCGCCCGACCCCGGTGATCGTGCCGCCGGTGCCCACCCCGGCGACGAAGTGGGTGATGCGCCCCGCGGTCTGCCGCCAGATCTCGGGGCCCGTGGACTGCTCGTGCGCCCACGGGTTCCACTTGTTGTCGTACTGGTTGGGGCGGAACGCGCCGGGGGTCTCGGACACCAGGCGCTCGGACACCGAGTAGTACGACCGCGGGTCGTCGGGCTCGACCGCGACCGGGCACACCACCACCTGCGCGCCGTAGGCCTCGAGCAGCTGGATCTTCTCGGGGGCCACCTTGTCGGTGACCACGAAGATGCAGCGGTAGCCGCGCTGGGCCGCCACGATGGCGAGGCCGACGCCGGTGTTGCCCGACGTGGGCTCGACGATCGTGCCGCCGGGCTTCAGCTTCCCCTCGCGCTCGGCCTGCTCGATCATCGCCAGCGCGGGCCGGTCCTTG
>JAFGPU010000082.1 GCA_016936035.1 Acidimicrobiales bacterium | reverse complement strand
GCACGGGGCCGCGCGCCCAGGGAACTCTCAGCTGGCGCCCAGCCGGTGTCGAGGCTCGACGGCCATCGTGGCGCCCATGAACGACGACCTCACGCAGCCGACCCACCGGGCCGACCCGCCCGGACCTGCGACGGCCGAGCCCGCAGCCGCAGCCGACCCCGTGACGGCCCCGCCCGGCCCTGACCGACCTCTGGCCCCCGGGCCGCCGCTCCCGCCGTCGCCGCAGTCCCCCCTGTCGTCGCCGTCCCCGCTGTCGTCGCCGTCCCCGCCATCGCCGCCGCTCCCGGCGGCCTCGCCGGCTCCGCCCTCTCCCCCTGGGCGGGGCCGGCGAGCCGTGGCGGTGCTGGCCGTCGCCGGCCTGATGACCGCCTCGGCGACGGGCGGCGCCCTGGTCGCGCTGGCCGTCGACGACGACTCGGGTGGTGGCGCCAGAGCCACGTCGAGCCTCGACGTCTCCCCGGCGGCGGACGACGGCGACCCGGCCGACGAGCCGCTGTCGCAGGCCGCTGCGGCCGTGCTCCCGAGCGTCGTGTCGATCGAGGTCGGCGCCGGGCAGCTGAGCGGCAGCGGGTCGGGCATCGTCCTCAGCGCCGACGGCCAGATCCTCACCAACAACCACGTCGTCGCCCCGGCGGCCGACGGCGGCGAGGTCACCGTCACCTTCGCCGACGGCACGTCCGCGGACGCCGACATCGTCGGCCGCGACCCGGCCACCGACCTCGCCGTCATCGAGGCGCAGGGCGTCAGCGGGCTCACCCCCGCCCGCCTCGGCAGCAGCGGCGACCTCCACGTGGGCGACACGGTGCTCGCCATCGGCAGCCCGCTCGGGCTCGACGGCTCGGTCAGCGCCGGCATCGTCAGCGCGCTGAGCCGCGCCATCACGTTGCAGGGCGCGCCGAGCGAGCAGCCGTTCGGCGGCGGGCGGGAGGGCCGTGCACCGGGCGAGACCGCGGTCATCGACGCGATCCAGACCGATGCGGCGATCAACCCCGGCAACTCGGGGGGCGCCCTCATCAACGCCGAAGGCGAGGTCGTGGGCGTGAACACCGCGATCGCCTCGCTGGCCCGGGGCACGACGTCCCAGGGCGGCAACATCGGGGTCGGGTTCGCGATCCCCATCGACAGCGCTCGCGACATCGCCCGACAGCTGGTCGAGGACGGGTCGGTGACCCACGCGTACCTGGGCGTCAGCATCGCCGATGCCGACAGCGGGCGGGGTGCGCTCGTCGGTTCGGTCGAGGAGGGGCAGCCCGCGGCCGACGCCGGGCTGGAGGAGGGCGACGTCATCACCGAGGTCGACGGGGACGCGGTACCCGACGCCGCGGGGCTGACCGCCGCCATCCGGTCCCGGTCGCCGGGCGACACGGTGGAGGTGGGCTTCACCCGCGACGGCGACGAGCGCTCGGTCGAGGTCACCCTGGGCGAGTTGCCGGACGACTGACAGTCGCGTGCCGTGCCGGCGACGTCGGGGACGACCCGGCGTCGCCGGGAACGGTGGGCGCCCGTGCTGCCCTCAGCAGCGACGGTCGCCGGTCAGGTCGGTGGCTCGGGCGCCGTGGTGAACGACAGGCCGAGGTGCGCCGTGTCGTTGTAGCGGCGGATGATCCAGCGGTCGCCGCTGACGACGATGTGCGAGATGGCGGCGTTGTCGGAGCCGGTGAACGTGAACCCCCGGATGCCGGCGGCCTCCGCCAGGATCTGGCCGATCACGCCACCGTGGGACACGACGGCCACCGCCTGGTCGGGGTGGGCGGTGGCGATGCGGGTGACCGCGGCACGGACACGGGCGGTGAAGCTGCCGGCGGGTTCGGCGCCGGGGATGACGTCCCAGCGCTGCTCGGCGAACATCCGTTGCGCGATCGGGTGTCCCTCGGCGACGTGGCGGCGGAAGGTGCCCCCCTCCCACTCGCCGAGGAACACCTCGCGCAGGTCGGGCTCGACCCGCGGCTCGATGCCCAGGCGGGAGGCCAGGGGCGCGGCCGTCTGCACGGTGCGCCGGAGCGTGGACACGTAGATGGCCGAGATGTGCTCGTGCACGAGGCGGTCGGCGACCCGTCGGGCCTGCTCGTGCCCGCTCGGCGCCAGGTCGGGGTCGCCGTGGCCGTCGACCAGCGGGAACGGCTGGTCGTCCCGCGCAGGGGCCGACTCGCCGTGCCGGACGAGCAGCAGCTCGCACGCGCCGGCCGGGCGGCTGAAGCGGGACTGGCGGTACTCGCGGACCTGGCTCACGACCGACAAGCTAGAAGACCGTGCCCGCCGGGCACGAAGGGCGAGCCGCGCCGGGAGCGGGCGGGGGCGGTGCAGGGCAAGCTGTGGCCGTGTCGGAGCGCGACGTCGTCATCATCGTGGCCGTGGTGATGGCGCTGGGGGCGGCCGGCACGATCGTGCCGCTGCTTCCCGGTCTCTCGTTGATCTGGGCCGCGGCCCTGGCGTACGGGATCAGCCAGGGCTTCGGTGCTGCCGGCCTGGCTGCCTTCGCGACGATGACCGTGCTCGCGGTGGGTGCGACCGTGGCGGGCTACGTCGTCCCCCAACGACGCGCCTCGGGGTCGGGAGCCGGCACGTCGTCGGTCTGGCTGGGCGTCGTCGGTGCGGCGGTGGGCTTCTTCGTCGTGCCGGTCGTGGGCCTGGCGCTCGGCGGGGTGCTCGGCATCTACGTCGGCGAGCACCTGCGCACGCGCGACGCGGGCCAGGCGTGGCGGGCGACCTGGGCCACCGTCGTCGGGTTCGGCGTCGCCGCCCTCGTCCAGTTCGCCACGGCACTGGCCATGATCGTCGTCTGGGTCGCCTGGGTCGTCGCAGCGTGACTGCGAGGCGCCGACGTGTCAGTCGTCGGGCCGGATGATCGCCAGGTGGTCGACGACCGCAGCGGCCGCCGCCGCATCGCCCTCTCGTGCGAACGCCCCCGACCGCCCGTCCGGGTGGCGGCTCCAGCGGCGCCACAGCGTCGCGGCGTCAGCGCTGACCGTCGCGTACGGCGGGGCCATCCCGGCCAGCCGCTCGAGCGCGGTGCGCCGCCCGAACCACCAGCGTCCGTCGCGCCGGCCCACCAGCCACGCGGCCCCGACGTCCTCGGCGCGTACGACGACCACGGCCCCGTGCGGAGCGTCGACCGATCGCAGTGCGTACGGCAGCCCCCGGGCGAGCACGTCGATGACCGTGCCTGCCTCCACGGCGTCGTGGAGCGGGCGGTCGACGGCCTCGCGGATCTGCTGCTCGTGGATCCAGTACTCGGTGGTGTCGCGCGCCAGGTCCATCCAGGCCGGCCCGTCGTCCAGCCCGGCCCAGCTGACGCCGTCGGTCGGGGCGTCCAGGTCGATGGCGTCCCAGAACTCCACGACTTCGACGCCGCCGGCCCCGAGCAGGGAGAGCAGGACCGGTGGGCTGAGGCGGCGGAGCGCCACGACCCATTCGTCGTTGAGACGGTCGATGTAGCGGGGCAGGTCTTCGCCGGGGCGGGGGCCGGGCCCGGGTTCGCCGTCGTGGGTGCGGCTGAGGCGCCCCAGGTCGTCGCCGATCAGGTGGGCGACGAGGTCGCGGACCTGCCAGCCGGGGCAGACCGTGGGGCGGTGCCAGTCGTCCCCCTCGAGCGCGTCGACGAGGTCGTCGAGGCGGAACCGCACCGTCCGCAGCAGGGGCCGCGTGTCGAGGGGCGGACCGAGCTGCTCGACGGTGACCGGCATGTCCCCACCCTCGCGCGCCGGCACGGCGGCCCCGGCACCGGTTCGGCGAGGGCTCGGGCGCTCTCAGGCGGTGGGGCGCCGGCGGAGGCGCCGTCCGGTGCGGCGGGCCCGCCGCTTCCGGCCCGGCGCTCTGCTCTCGCGTCGGGTGGTGTCCACCAGCCCGGCGACCAGCGTGCGCACCACCGGCACCCGCAGCTGCTCCGCGGTGTCGGCCGCCGCGGCCTGCACGATGTCGACGGCCCGCACGTCGCTCATGAAGTCCGACCCGAGGGCGTCGATGACCGCAGGCCCCGGCTCGATGACCACCGACGGGATCCCGGCGGCCTCCAGTCGCCGGCGCTCGCCGTCGAGCTTGCCGCGGGCGTGGCGACGCACCAGATTGCCGGTGCCGAACGCGCCGAGATCCCGACCGGACATGGGCGACACGATGATCGCCAGGTCGAGGTCGGCACGCCGGACCGCGTCGGCGTTGGTGGGCGAGCGCACGCCTCCATCGACGTAGGACTCCTGCCCGATCTGCACGGGACGGAAGTAACCCGGGATCGCGCACGACGCCGCCACGGCGGGCGCCAGCGGCGCGGAGATGTCACGGCCCATGACCACGCGCCGCAGGTCGCTCTGGCGCACGGTGCAGACCCACAGGTCGTCGTCGGGCCAGCGCGAGCCCAGCAGCTCGTCGAGCGCGCTCGTGTGCTCGACCAGGTCGAGCGTGCCGTCGGGGATGACGCTGGCGATGGCGGTCACCGGGTCGACCCGCCAGGGCCGGCGCAGCCAGGCCTCGACGAGCGCCCGGCTGGGCAGGCGCGGCCAGCCCACCAGCGTGCGGAGCCGAACCGGTGGGAACTCCTGCCTGTCGTGCAGCGCGCGGCTGACCGCCGCGGGGCTGGACACCGGCTCGTCGCCGACGGCGATGGCCGCGAGGTCGGACGCCGGGATGCCCCGGCGGAGCAGCGCGGCGACCACCGAGCCGGCCGAGGTGCCGACCACGACGTCGGCGGTGCGGGGATCCCATCCCAGCTCGCGGTCGATCACGTCGAGAGCGGCGGCGTGGTAGGCGAGGCCCGTCACGCCGCCGGCGCCGAGGATGAGGCCCACTCGCATGCCTCCATCGTGCCCTACCGGGCGGCGGTACCCCGTGTCAGAGGCGTCGACGCCCTCGAGGTCCGTGGCGCTCCATGGTCCCTCGTGCTACGTCGGCCTGGATCTGCGCTGCGGGCCCGTCGGTGCCGTCGCCGGGGCTCACCTCCATCTCACCGGGTCGGCGCGCTGTCCGCGTCGTATGTCCGGAACTCCACGAGCAGGCCGTCGGGGTCGCGCACGTAGATCGACTGGCCGTCGCCCCGGGCGCCGAAGCGCTGCCCGCTGTCGACCACCTCGAGCTCGGGATGGGCCGCCAAGGCGTCGAGGTCGGCTGCGCTGACGACGAAGCAGATGTGGTCGAGGTGGCCCCGCTGCTGGGGGTCGTCGAGGCCGGGGACGAGGTCGATGATCGTCGAGTCGTCGATCCGCAGCGACGGGAACGGTGCACGGCCTGCACGCCACTCGTCGACCCGTACCCCGGCCAGGCCGGCGTGCTGGCCGTACCAGGCGAGTGATCGTTCGAGGTCGGCGACGACGAGCACGAGGTGGTCGAGGGCGATCGCGGTGGTCATGCCGCCATCGAAGCGCGGACGAGGGGGAACGTCCACCAGCGGGCTGCACCCCTGGGCAGTCCACTGTTGACCTGGACTCGTAGATTCGCGCTCGTATTGACCCCCGTGACGGTCTATGGTGGCCGGAGTGCCACCTGCGACCCGCACGACCCGCGCGTGGGCCCACCGGAGCCTGCGGCGCATCCTCGAGAGCCGAGTCGTCGACGCGCTGGCCACCCCACACGACGTCGACCACCACCTCACCACCATGGGTGCCCGGTGGGCGACGGCGCAGCCGCCGTCCCGGATCGTCGACGTCGACCGCACCACCCCCGGCACCGCCACGATCACGTTGCGCGTGCCGCCGGGCTGGTCCGGGCACCGGCCCGGCCAGCACGTCGTGCTCACCGTGGCGCTGCGGGGCGCCCGGCGCAGCCGCTGCTTCTCCATCGCGTCCTCCGCGCACCGGGCGGACGGTCGGGCCGAGCTG
>JAFGPU010000481.1 GCA_016936035.1 Acidimicrobiales bacterium | reverse complement strand
GCGGGCCGCCGACATGCACCGGCAGACCCTGCGGACCGCGGTCGAGACCTACGAGCCGAGCGTCCGCCGGTCGCTGCTGTCGGCCGGCACGTAGGAGGTGGGGGTCCTCACCTCGACGGCGGCGCGGGCGGGTTCGCCGACGAGGTGGTCGCCGCGCCAGGCGCCCACGCGATGGCGGCGGGGTTGCGTCGTCACGGTGCCATCAGGGGGTCACGCCGTGAGCCAGATGCGGCGGCTGCCTGTGCGGCGGGTGCTTCACCTTGTTCCGATTGCCGCAGGCGCAGCTTTCGGAACAAGGTGAGCGGCGGCTCTCTGCCGGTTGCCGCACCGAAGAAGTTGACAGAGTCAAGTGATGGCCCTACGGTCGCTCGCCGACACGGCAGCGGGGGAGGGGAGCCGGCCATGCCGATGCTCGACGAGGTGCGCAGGTGAGCAGTGTCCCGTCCGGCGGGCGCATCGACCCCGACCGCCGCATCGACTACGCCGGGTCCGTCCACGACGAGCGCGAGATCGCCGCCGTCGTCGAGGTGCTCCGCGGTGGGCCCACGGCGCTGCGCATCGGGCGGAACGTGCGGGCGATGGAGCAGCGGGTCGCGGCGCTCTTCGGCAAGCGTCGAGGCGTCATGTGCAACTCGGGCAGCTCGGCCCTCTACTTGGCGATCGAGGTGCTCGACCTCGCACCGGGCGACGAGATCGTGACCTCGGCCGTGACGTTCTCGACCGACATCGCCCCGATGGTGCGGGCGGGCGTGGTCCCCGCCTTCGTCGACGTCACCCCCGACACCTTCCAGATCGACGTCGACCGCATCGAGGAGATGATCGGCCCCCGCACCCGGGCCATCCTCGCCCCGAACCTCATCGGCAACGCCCCCGACTGGGACGCGATCCGCGCCATCGCCGACCGCCACCACCTGGCGGTGGTCGAGGACTCGTGCGACGCCCTCGGCCCCACCCTGCGGGGCACGCCCACGGGCACTCGGGCCGACATCAGCCTGACCAGCTTCGCGCTCTCGCACATCATCACCGCTGCCGGCACCGGCGGCATGGTCTGCTTCGACGACGACGACCTCGCCGACCGGGCGCTGCTGCTGCGCCGCTGGGGACGGCGCTCCGAGGTGCAGCTGTTCGGCTCGCGCAAGGGCGTCGACCGCCGGTTCTTCAGCGAGATCGACGGCGACATCGAGTACGACAACCTGTTCATCTTCGACGAGGTGGGCTGGAACTTCGAGCCGTCGGAGCTGTCCGCCGCCTTCGGGCTCGTGCAGCTCGACAAGCTCGACGACAACCTCGCGCGCCGGCGCCGCAACGCCGACCTCACCGGCGCCCACCTCGCCCGCTGGCCCCACCTGTTCACGGCGGCTCGGCTCACCGACGGCGTCGACACGGGGTGGCACATGTTCCCGCTCGTCATCGAGCCCGGCTCGGGCATCCGCCGTGCCGAGCTGCAGCAGTGGATGGAGGGTCATGGCGTCGACACCCGCATGGTCTGGACGGGCAACGCCGCCCGCCAGCCCGCGTTCCGTGACCGGCCGCACCGCCTGCCGGCCGGTGGGCTGCCCAACGCGGATCGCGTCATGGAGTGGGGGCTCGTGCTCCCCAACAACCACTCGATGACCGACGACGACTGCGACCACATCGGGGCCTGCCTCGCCGGGTTCGTGGCCGACAAGGGCCTGGCGTGACGGCGGGGCGGTTCGCGGGGCGGCGGGCGCTGGTCACGGGCGCCAGCCGGGGGATCGGCGCCGCGATCGCGGAGCGCCTCGCCGCCGACGGCGCGGACGTCGCCATCACGGCCCGCACGCTCGCCCCCGACGACCGCCTGCCCGGCAGCCTGGAGCGCACGGCCGCGCGGCTCGCGCGCCACGGGCGGAACGTGGCGGTGGTCGTCGCCGACCTGACCGACGACGCCGACCGGCGACGGATCGTCCCCGAGGCCGTCGAGGGGCTCGGTGGCCCGATCGACATCCTGGTGAACAACGCGGCGGCGGCGATCTACCAGCCGCTCGCAGCGTTCCCGCTCAAGCGGCGCCGGATCGTGTTCGAGGCCAACGTCCACGCGCCGCTCGACCTCGCCCAGGCCGTCGTCCCGGACATGGAGGCCGGCGGTGAGGGCTGGATCGTCAACGTGTCCAGCCGCGCCGCGCAACCCTGGCCGGGACCACCGTTCGAGCTCGGGGCCAACGGCACGTCCATCGCGCTCTACGGGGCGTCGAAGGCGGCACTGAACCGCGAGACCAACGGCCTGGCCGCCGAGCTGTACGGCACGGGCATCCGGGTCAACACGGTCGAACCCCGCGCCGCGGTGCTGACCGAGGGCGCCGACGCCCTGGTCGGCACCACCCTGCCCCCGGACAAGATCGAATCGCTCGAAGAGATGGTGGAGGCCGTGATGGCGCTGTGCGACTGCCCCCGGGAGGTGACGGGCCGGGCGGCGGTCAGCCTGGACCTGATCGCCGAGTGGAACCTGACCGTCCACGCGCTCGACGGGACCCACCGATGACCGCGCCGACGGGCACGCTGGCCGGCAAGGTCGCGCTGGTCACCGGCGCCGGCCAGGGCGTCGGCGCCGCCATCGCCGAGGTGCTGGCCGCCGAGGGCGCCAGTGTGGCGGTGAACGACCTGTTCCCGGACCGGGCCGAGGCGGTCGCCGCCGAGGTCGGCGGCCGGGCGGTGCCCTTCGACGTCACCGACCTCGACGCGGTGCGGGCCGGCTTCGCCGACGCGGGGCCCGTCGACATCCTGGTGAACAACGCCGGCATCCCCACGGCCGGTTTCCCCCAGGTCGACTTCAAGGACTCCGATCCGGCGCTGTGGAGGCGCTTCGTCGACCTCAACCTCTACGGCGTCATGAACTGCACCCACACGGCGCTGCCCGC
>JAFGPU010000480.1 GCA_016936035.1 Acidimicrobiales bacterium | reverse complement strand
CGAGGTCTCCGCATCATGACGCCCCACGACGTGGCCCATCCCGACGACGTCCCGGCGCCGATCGCCGCCCCACCACCCGACCAGCCGGCTCGCGACCTCATCAGCACCCAGCTCGACCAGACCCTGTTCGTGCAGGCGGGCGCGGGATCCGGCAAGACCCGGGCCCTCGTCGACCGCATCGTCCGCCTCGTCACCACCGGCACGGCAGGGCTCGACGCTGTCGCCGCCATCACGTTCACCGAGAAGGCGGCCTCCGAGCTGCGCGACCGGGTCCGCCGCCGGCTCGACGACGAGCTCGACGCGGCGCTCGCAGGCGGCGACAGCGAGACCGCGCGACGTTGCCGCGCTGCGCTGGCCGACCTCGACGGCGCCGCCATCGGCACGCTGCACAGCTTCGCCCAACGGGTGCTGACCGAACATCCCATCGATGCCGGCCTCCCACCCCGCATCGAGGTGCTCGACGAGGTGGCCTCGGCCGTGGCGTTCGACGACCGGTGGGCGCGGTTCCTCGACCAGCTGCTGGCCGATCCGGCGGTCGAGCGGGCCCTGCTGCTGGCGACGGCCGCCGGCGTGAAGCCCGCCCACCTGCGGCTCATCGCCCAGGCGTTCAACCAGAACTGGGATCTCGCCGAGGTGCACGCGCCGTCCGAGGCGACCGAGATCGACCCGTGGTCCGGCCAGCTCATGTCGCTCCTCGACGACATCGAGGACGCGTGCCGGGCCCGCGACCACTGCTGCGACGACGACGACAAGCTGCTCGCCCAGCTCACCGACCTCGAGACCTGGGCCCGGCGGGTGCGCGAGGCCAGCGACGAGTTCACCCAGCTCGCGCTGCTCCGCAAGGACGCCGGGCGTCCCTCCGCCCGGGCCAACGGCCGCAAGGACTGCTGGCCGGGCTACGACGTCGCCGCCCTCAAGGAGCGCTACAACAGCTTCGGCCAGCGCATCGACGCCCTCCGGGGCCTGGTCGCCCACCAGGCCGCCACCCGCCTCGCCGTCGACCTGCGCCGGTTCACCCTCGATGCCGCCGCCGAACGCCGCGCGGCCGGCGAGCTCGAGTTCCACGACCTGCTGGTGCTCGCCCGGCAACTGGTGCGCCACCCCGAGCGCGGTCCCGCCGTGCGTGCCGCGCTCCACCGCCGCTACCGGCACCTTCTCATCGACGAGTTCCAGGACACCGACCCCATCCAGATCGACCTCGCGGTGCTCATCGCCGGCACGGGCCCCGTGTCGCCCGAGACGCCCTGGCACGAGGTCGACACCCGCGACGGCCACCTCTTCTTCGTCGGCGATCCCAAGCAGTCGATCTACCGGTTCCGGCGTGCCGACATCTCGCTGTTCCTGCGCGCGGCCGAGCGGTTCGGGACGCACGGCCGGTCCGTGTCGCTCACCACCAACTTCCGCACGGGACGGTCCGTCATCGGCCTCGTCAACGAGGTGTTCGGCGCCCTCATCGTCGAGCAGCGCCACGACGGCCTGCCCTCGCAACCGGCGTACGCGGCGTTCGCGCCGGTGCGACCGGACGCACCGTCGGGCCCGCCGGTGGCCGTGCTCGGTCCCGTCGCCCACGACGACAAACCGCCCGCGGCCGAGATCCGCCGGCGCGAGTCGCTCGACGTGGCCGCGGCGATCCGCCGCATCCTCGACGAGGGCTGGCTGGTCGACCGCGATCCCCACGGCCGCCACAGCGACTGGCAGCCGGCGCGGGCAGGCGACATCACCATCCTCGTCCCCACCCGCACGTCGCTGCCCGCCCTCGAGGACGCCCTGGTCGATGCCGGCATCTCCTACCGCGCCGAGTCGGCGTCGCTGGTCTACGCCAGCCGGCTGGTCCGCGACCTCCTGCTCACCCTCCAGGCCATCGACGACCCCAGCGACGAGCTCGCCGCCGTGGCGGCTCTGCGCTCGCCCCTGTTCGGCTGCGGTGACGACGACCTCTACCGCCACCGGCGCGATCACGGGGGCAGCTTCGACCACACCCGTCCGCTGCCCGACGGCCTGGCCGCTGACGACCCGGTCGGCACCGCGCTCGCCTACCTGCACGAGCTGCACGAGGCCCGCCGGTGGCAGTCGCCCAGCGAGCTGGCCGACCGGGTGGTGCGCGACCGCCGGGTGCTCGAGCTGGGCGAGGCCGAGGGCCGCGCACGCGACCTGTGGCGGCGCGTGCGCTTCGTGCTCGACCAGGCACGCGCCTGGACCGACGCCACCAACGGCACCCTGCGCCAGTACCTGGCGTGGGTCCGCCAGCAGACCGCCGAGGGCAACCGGGTGTCCGAGGCCGTGCTCCCCGAGACCGACGACGACGCCGTGCGCATCATGACCGTGCACGCCGCCAAGGGGCTCGAGTTCCCCATCGCCGTCGTGGCCGGTCTCTCGACGCTGCCCCAGAACCGCCGGGCCGGCGCCGAGGTGGTGTGGCCCCCGGGTCGGCCCTGCATCATCCGGGTGGGGCAGGCGGTCGTGTCCGACGCCTTCGAGGCCTGGAAGCCCATCGACGAGCAGATGTCGCACGACGAGCGCATCCGCCTGCTCTACGTGGCCTGCACGCGGGCCCAGGACCACCTGATCGTCTCACTGCACCGCAAGGAGCGCCGCACCCCCGACAGCGCCGCCAAGCTCACCAGCGCCGAGATCCTCGCCGGTGCCCTGGCCGAGCGCCTCGACGACCTCCCCGCCATCAGCGCCGACGACGACGGGTCCGGCGACGGCGCGACCCCCGGGGCGAGCGCCGGTGTCCCACCGGCCGGCACCGGTGCATCGGCGTCCCCCGCCAGCGGGCCGCACGCCGGCGCCGGGGGCGGCGATGCGCCGCCCCCGCTCCCCGCCTTCGACGACTGGCGACGTGAGAGGGACGCAGCGCTCACCACCAGCCGGCGCCCGCGCACCGTGTCGGCCACGGCGCTGACCGCCGACGGGGCACCGGACGCCATGGTCGACCCCGGGTTGCACAAGCGCCCCCGCGACCTCGACCTGCCACCGTGGCAGAAGGGTCGCTACGGGTCGGCCATCGGCCGGGCCGTCCACGGCGTCATGCAGACCGTCGATCTGGCCACCGGGCACGGCGTCGACGAAGCGGTCGCGGCCCAGACCGCTGCCGAGGGCATCATCGGCCACGAGCCACGCGTGCGGGCGCTGGTCGAGGCCGCCCTCCGCTCCCCCACCGTGGTCGCCGCAGCCGGCAGCGCCCACTGGCGCGAGCTCTACGTTGGTGTGCCCCTCGCCCACGGACGCACCCTCGAGGGCTACGTCGACCTGCTCTACCGGAGCGACGACGGCCTGGTCGTCGCCGACTACAAGACCGGGCCCACCTCGGTCGACGCCGACCTCGACCCGCTGGTCGAGCGTTACCGCATCCAGGGCGCGTCGTACGCCCTCGCGGTCGCCGCCGCCACGGGGCAGCCCGTGACCGACGTCGTGTTCGTGTTCCTCACCCCCGACGGCGCCATCGACCGGCCGCTCCCCGACCTCGCCGGTGCCGTCGACGAGGTCCGCCGGCTGGCGTCGGCCGGGGACGACGGCCTCGTCATGACATGACGCTCGCCGCACCCGACACCACCGCGCGCCCTCCCCGGGTCGCCGCCGCAGGCGGGCTACGGTCGCCTGCCGTGCCTCCTACCGACGTCGCCACCGCCCTGACGCGGGTCGTCGGTGCACTGCCCGGCGGCGGCGAGGCCCGGGCCGGCCAGCTCGAGATGGCTCGGGCGGTGGCAGATGCCCTGCGCCACGACCGCCACCTCGTCGTGCGCGCCGGCACCGGCACCGGCAAGACGCTCGGATACCTGGTCCCGGCCATCCTGTCCGGCCGGCGGGTGATCGTCGCCACGGCCACCCGCGCCCTGCAGGACCAGCTGGCCGCCAAGGACCTGCCCTTCCTCGACCGCGAGCTGGGCCGACCGTTCGAGTGGGCGGTGCTCAAGGGACGCGCCAACTACGTGTGCGTGCAACGACTTGCCGAGGTGGCCCCGCCGGCGTCGGGCGACCACGATG
>JAFGPU010000081.1 GCA_016936035.1 Acidimicrobiales bacterium | reverse complement strand
CGCACCGGTGACATCGAACAGCTCCTCACGCTGGGCGCCCACGGCCCGACCGCCCTGCACGTGGTGCTGGTGACCGATGGGCCCGGACGCGCATCCACCAGCGGTGCGCGGCACCGCGCTTGACTGGCCCGTGGTGACAGTCCCGGCACACGTGGGGGTTCCGTTGACCGATTTCGCTGTGGACGCGCGCGTCTACGTACTCGACACGTCGGTGCTGCTCTCGGACCCGTGGGCGCTGCAGCGCTTCGCGGAGCACGAGGTGGTGATCCCCCTGGTCGTGCTGACCGAGCTCGAAGGGAAGCGCCACCACCCCGAGCTGGGGTGGGCGGCACGCGAGACGCTGCGCATGCTCGAGGACCTCCGTCTGGCGCACGGGTCGCTGCTGCGACCCATGCCGGTCAACGACGAGGGCGGCACCCTGCGGGTCGAGGTCAACCACACCGAGATGGCGGGGTTCCCCGCGGCCCTCAGCGGCGAGACCAACGACCACCGCATCCTGGCGGTCGGCCGCAACCTCGCGGCCGAAGGGCGCGACGTCAGCGTCGTCACCAAGGACCTGCCGCTCCGCCTCAAGGCGTCGATCGTCGGGCTCGACGCCGAGGAGTACCGCAACGAGCTCGCCACCGACGCCAACTGGCCGGGCGTCACCCGACTCGACGTCGACGGCGCCGCCATCGACGTCCTGTTCGACGAGCACGTCGTCGACGTGGCCCAGGCACGCGACCTGCCGTGCAACACGGGGGTGGTGCTGCACGCCGGCACCCAGTCGGGCCTCGGTCGGGTGCACGAGGACAAGCGCGTGCACCTGGTCCGCCCCGACCGCTCCCTGTTCGACGTGCGCGGCCGCTCGGCCGAGCAGCGCATCGCCATCGACCTGCTGGCCGACCAGGACGTCGGCATCGTCAGCCTGGGGGGACCGGCGGGCACCGGCAAGAGCGTCCTGGCGCTGGCGGCCGGCCTCGACGCGGTGCTCGAGCAGCGCACCCACAACCGGGTCATCGTCTTCCGGCCCATCTTCCCGGTCGGGGGCCAGGACCTGGGCTACCTGCCCGGATCCGAGACCGAGAAGATGCTTCCGTGGGGGGCGGCGGTCACCGACGCCCTCGAGGCCATCGCCGGCCAGGAGGTCATCGACGAGGTCTTCGACCGCGGCCTGCTCGAGGTGCTGCCGCTCACCCACATCCGGGGCCGCAGCCTGACCGACAGCGTCGTGGTCATCGACGAGGCGCAGAACCTCGAGCGCACGGTGCTGCTCACCGCGCTCAGCCGCCTCGGCCAGGGCAGCCGGGTCATCCTCACCCACGACGTCGCCCAGCGGGACAACCTGCGGGTGGGCCGGCACGACGGCATCGCCTCGGTGATCGAGACCCTCAAGGGCCACCCGCTGTTCGCGCACGTCACGCTCACCCGGGCCGAGCGCAGCCCGGTGGCCGCGCTGGTGACCCAGGTGCTCGACGGCACGGCCCCGGCCTGAGCAGATCGCCCACCGAACCGGCGGCGGCGTCGCGCGATCGCAACACGAAAAGCGCGCCCGCTGGTGCGGACGGTGGATAGTGTCGGCGGCGCAGACAACCGGCCGGGGGCAACGGGAACGCGAGCGAGGGGCGCACGGATCACCGATGCTCCGCGGCTGCCGACAAGGGGGAACCCATGCTCCGACGGACACGACCATGGAGGGTGGCCGGGGCGCTGATCGCGCTCGGCCTGCTCGCCACCTCGTGTAGCGACGATTCCGACGACTCGAACGGCGACGAAAGCGAAGAGGCGAGCGGCGGCGGCGGTGGCGGCGGCGGCCTGCTCGCAGAGGTGCGCGACCGTGGCACGTTGCGCTGCGGCGTCAACGAGGCCGTGCCCGGCTTCGGCCTCATCGACGACGAAGGCAACTACACGGGCTTCGACGTCGAGTTCTGCCGCGTGATCGCGGCGGGGGTGCTCGGCGACGCCGAGGCGGTCGAGTACGTCTCGCTCGACACCGAGACCCGCTTCACCGCGCTGCAGGCCGGCGACATCGACGTGCTGTCGCGCAACACCACCTGGACGTCGAGCCGTGACGGCACCGAGAACAGCCGGTTCCTGACCACGACGTTCTACGACGGCCAGGGCATGATGGTGCGGTCCGACTCGGACTACGCCTCCATCGCCGACATGGACGGCACGACGATCTGCGTGCTGTCGGGCACCACCACCGAGCTCAACCTGGCGACGGCGGCATCGGCGGCGGGCATCGACTACGAGCCCCTCACCTTCACCGGGGCCGACGAGATCCAGGACGCGTTCACCGCCGGCCAGTGCCAGGGCTGGACGTCCGACAAGTCGCAGCTCGCCGGCGTGCGCTCGGCGTTCCCCGACGCCGAGGGCGGGCCCGAGGCGCTCACCATCTTCGAGGAGACGTTCTCGAAGGAGCCGCTCGGGCCGGTCGTGCTGGACGGCGACGACGAGTGGGCCGACGCGGTCGGCTGGGCCGTGATCGCGCCGATCCTGGCCGAGGAGCTCGGCATCACCAGCGACAACGTCGAGGAGATGACGGAGAGCGACAACCTCGACGTCCTCCGGTTCCTGGGCCAGCCGATCCCCGACCCCGACGACGAGGACGCCGAGCCCGCAGCGTTCGACCCCGGCCTCGGGCTCGACGTCGACTTCGCGGTGGACGTGATCACCCAGGTCGGCAACTACGGCGAGATCTACGACAGCACCGTCGGCCCCGACACGGCGCTCGGGCTCGAGCGTGGGCCCAACGCCCAGTGGACCGACGGCGGCCTGCTCTACGCCCCGCCCTACCGGTGATCGGCCGGCTCGGCCACCGCTGACACCCACATCACCGATGGCGACCCCGACCGCGACCAGCTCCCGGCCGCCCCTGTGGCGCGACGTGCGCGTGCTGCGCATCGCGTTCCAGGTGGCCGTGCTGGTCGCGGTCGTCGCCTTCGTCGCCTACCTGTACGACAACCTGCTGGCCAACGACGTCGAGCTCGACTTCGGCTTCCTCGACCAGCAGGCCGGGTTCCGCATCGCGTACACCGACCTGCGCCCGTCCGACACGGTGCAGGCGGCCCTGCTCACGGGCCTGCGCAACACCATCACGGTCGCCCTGGTGGGCATCGTGCTCACGCTCGTCCTCGGCACGGTGCTCGGCATCGCCCGGCTGTCGGGCAACTGGCTCGTCCGGCGAGTCGCCAGCGTGTACGTCGAGGTGCTGCGCAACCTGCCACCGCTGCTGGTCATCGTGTTCGTCAACGCCGCCGCACTGGCCACCCTGCCGCCGATCGCGGAGGCCAACGAGGTCGGCGGCGTCCTCGTGCTCTCGGTCTCCGAGTTCGGCGTCGTCTCGCTCCGCGCCGACGGCAACGGGCTGCCGTACCTGGCACTGCTGGTGGCGGGCCTCGTGGTCGCCCTGGCGCTGGCGGCCTGGCGGGGGCGGGTCGAGGAGCGCACCGGCGCGCCCGCACGCCGGTGGCTCTGGGGCGGGGGCGTGTTCGTCGCCGTCGCCGTCGCGGGCTACGTCGCCCTGTCGGCCCCCGTCGTGCTGTCACGCCCCGAGGTGGTGGGCCTGAGCGTCGAGGGCGGCAACCGCATGGGCCTGCCTTTCGTGGCGGTGCTCGTCGGTCTGGTGCTCTACACCTCGTCGCACGTGGCCGAGATCGTGCGGGGCTCGATCCAGGCCGTTCCCAAGGGGCAGACAGAAGCGGCCGGCGCGATCGGCCTCTCCGGAGGCCAGCGCCTGCGGTACGTGGTGCTGCCCCAGGCGTTCCGCATCGCCACCCCGCCGATCATCAACCAGTGCCTCAACCTGACGAAGAACACCTCGCTGGGCGTGGCGGTGGCGTTCGCCGAGCTGATGGCGGTGACGAACACCGTCATCGGCAACGGCCAGCCCGCGATCCCGTCGATCCTGGTCGCCATGGGCTTGTACCTCGTGCTCTCGCTGTCCATCTCGCTCGTGGCCAACGTGGCCAACCATCGCCTCCGGTTGGTGGAGCGCTGAGTGATGACGTCGAGCGTGCTCGCCGAGCCCCTCGGGACGCCCGAGCCGGAACCCCCGGCCCGCGACCTGTCGCCCCGTGCCTGGGTGCGGGCCAACCTGGCGTCGACGCCGCTCAACGCGGCGCTGACCGTGGTCATCGGCATCGCCGCCGGGTGGGCGGTCTACCGGTTGCTCCGGTGGGTGTTCGTGACCGCCGACTGGACGGTCGTGCGGGTCAACCTCCGGCTGTTCATGGTGGGCTTCTACCCGGGCGACGAGCTGTGGCGGCTGTGGGTGGCCAGCTTCGTCCTCGTCGCGGCGTTGGCGGTGACCGCCGGGGCGCTGACCGCCGTCGTGGCCCCGACCGCGCCGGAGGGCGCCGACCAGGGGTGGTGGCGCCGCGCCGCGGGCATCGTCCACCGCTTCTGGCCCGCACTGCTGGGTGTGGCCGCCATCCTCAGCTTCACCCGCACCGTGCTGCCGACCGTCGGTGTCGTGGGCCTGGTCGCGGTCGCGGTGGTCGGTCGCCTCGCCGGCGCCCGCATCCCGGGCCGACTCCGCCCCTGGACGTGGGTGCTGGTGGTCGCCGGGTTCGTCGTCGCGCTGCAGGTCGTCATCGGCGGCGGCCGGGGCACGGGCTGGGACGACTGGGGCGGCCTGCACCTGGTGGTGGCCGCGACGGTCGCCGGCATCGTGCTGGCCTTCCCGCTCGGGCTGGTGCTGGCGCTCGGGCGCCGATCGACGCTGCCGGCCATCCGCATCGTGACGGTCGGCTACGTCGAGGCCTTCCGGGCGGTGCCGCTGGTCACGCTGTTGTTCCTCGGCCAGTACATGATCGGCTTCATGTTCCCGAACACGATCGACCCGCCCAGCTTCCTGGTGCGGGCGGTCATCGCCATCACGCTCTTCGAGGCGGCCTACATCGCCGAGATCGTGCGGGGCGGCCTGCAGGCGGTGCCGCGGGGCCAGATCGAAGCGGCGCAGGCGATCGGCCTGTCACCCGTCAAGGTCATGCGCCTCGTGGTGCTGCCCCAGGCGCTGCGGGCGGTGATCCCGGCGATGGTGGGCCAGTTCATCAGCCTGTTCAAGGACACGTCGCTGCTGGCCATCGTCGGGTTCTTCGAGCTGCTCGACGTCGCCCGGGCGGCGACGCAGCAGGACGCGTTCCGGGGCGCCGGCCTGCGCCCGCTCGCCCTGGCCTTCGTGGGCCTCATCTACTGGGCCGGCTGCTCCACCATGTCACGCGAGAGCCGGCGCCTCGAACGGCGCCTGGGAGTGGGAGAACGATGACGGACGCGACCCCCGACCTGCAGCCCACCGACGACCTGACCGTCCTCGCCTCGCAGGTCGGCGGCACCGGCGAGGCGATCATCGAGTGCTCGGGCGTCGAGAAGTGGTTCGGCCGGTTCCAGGCGTTGCGGGGTGTCGACCTGGCGGTCGGCCGCCAGGAGGTCGTCGTGGTCATCGGCCCGTCGGGGTCGGGCAAGTCGACCCTGATCCGCTGCATCAACCGCCTGGAGGAGCACGACCGCGGCCGCATCGTGGTCGACGGCACCGAGCTGACCCACGACGTGCGCCACATCGCCGAGGTCCGGCGCGAGGTGGGCATGGTGTTCCAGTCCTTCAACCTCTTCCCGCACCTCACGGTGCTCGAGAACATCACGCTCGGCCCGCGCAAGGTGCGCCGCTGGCCCAAGGGCAGGGCCAACGAGGTCGCCCGCGAGATGCTCGAGCGTGTCAAGATCCCCGAGCAGGCCGACAAGTACCCGGGCCAGCTGTCGGGTGGTCAGCAGCAGCGGGTGGCCATCGCCCGGGCCCTGGCCATGCAGCCCAAGATCATGCTCTTCGACGAGCCCACCTCGGCCCTCGACCCCGAGATGATCGCCGAGGTGCTCGACGTCATGCGCGAGCTGGCGCGCTCGGGCATGACGATGATCGTGGTGACCCACGAGATGGGGTTCGCTCGCGAGGTCGCGGACCGGGTCGTGTTCATGGCGGACGGCGAGATCGTCGAGGTCGGCACGCCTGAGCACTTCTTCGAGCGGCCGGTCGAGGAGCGCACCAAGGTGTTCCTCCGCCAGATCCTGTGACGATCGACTCCCTCCAGCCTACCTACCGGTAGGTAGGCTGGAGACGATGAGCACCGCCGACGCCGCGACCCTCGCCCCGCTCGATGCCGCCCTGACCAAGCCCCGTCTGCGGGGCATGCTGCACCTGGTCGCCTTCCCCCTGTCGCTGGTGACCGGCGCCGTGCTGCTGCTCGCGGTCGCGGACGACGCCACCGAGCGCCGGGCGAGCCTCGTCTACACGCTCGCCACGGCGGTCCTGTTCGGCGTCAGCGCCCTGTACCACCGGGGGCGGTGGGACGACCGCACCCGTGCCCGCCTCCGGCGGCTCGACCACTCCAACATCTTCCTCATGATCGCCGGCACCTACACGCCCCTCACGGTGGCCCTGCTCTCCGGGACCACCCAGCGGACGGTGCTCACCGTCGTCTGGGTGGGCGCTCTCGCCGGCATCGTCTTCCGGGTCGCCTGGCTGACGGCCCCCGCCTGGCTGTACACGCCGTTCTACGTGGCGCTCGGGTGGGTGGCGGTGGCGGTGCTCCCGGACCTGGCCCGTGCGGGCGGCACCGCGGTGATCGCCCTCGTCGTGGCCGGCGGCCTCGCCTACAGCGCGGGCGGCGTGGTGTACGCGCTCAGGCGGCCCGACCCGATGCCGGCGGTGTTCGGCTACCACGAGATCTTCCACGCGGGCACCATCGTCGGCTTCGCCTGCCACTACCTCGCGGTGGTCCTCGCGCTCGGCTGAGCGTCACAGGCCCCCGTCATACTCTCGTCATGCACGGGACGGCCGCGATCTACGGGCTCGACATCGAGACCGACACGACGATCGACGGCCTCGACCCGGCCGTGTCGCCCGTCGTCACGGTCGCCCTGTCCACCACGAGCGGCGACGAGGTGTTCACCGGGCCCGAGCCCGACCTGCTGGCTGCGGTCGACCACCGCCTCGCCACCCTCGAGCCGGGCATCATCGCCACGTGGAACGGCGGCGCCTTCGACCTGCCGTTCCTGGCCGACAGGGCCGGGGCGTGCCGGGTCGAGCTCGGCCTGGTGCTCGAGCGCGACCCGACCGTGGTGCTCAGCCGGGGCCCCCTGCCGGGGCACACCGGCGCTTACCGGGCCACCTGGCACGGGCACCGCCACCTCGACGCCTACCGCGTCTACCGGGGCGACGTCGGGCGGGTGCTCCAGGTGTCGTGCTCACTCAAGGCCATCGCACGCGTGGTGGGCCTCGCCCCGGTCGAGGTCGACCGCGCCCGCATCCACGAGCTGCCCGCCGAGGTCCTCGACGCGTACGTGGCCAGCGACGCCCGGCTGGCGCGGGTGCTGGCCGAGCGGCGCCTGCCGGGCGTGGCGGGCTGCGTCGACCTGGGTGTCACACCCGCCCGGTAGCGTCGCTCCCCTGCGGGTTCGTGGTCTCCCCGCCGGCGCCTCCGGCACTGATCACCGATGACGGCGATCAGCTCAGTCCGGAGGCACCCTCATGCGCCCCTCCCCCGACCACGACCACCTCATGGCCCTCGCTGCCGCAGCCGATGCCGACCTGTCGGCCATCGGCGCCGATGGTGCCATCCTCCGCCTCAGCGACCTCGTGGCCCTCCCCGAGGCGTTCACCTGGTTTCCGCTCGAGGGCTCGCACCCGCTCGACCTGCTGCTCGGCTTCCGGGCCCCGCCCCACTGGCGGGCGCTCGGCGTGTCGTGCGACGGCCGGACGCACCGGCTCGACGCCTCGGGGCGGTACGACGACACGGCAACCGACTCCGACGACGTCACGGTGACGATCCTGGTGGGCCGCGACGGAGCCGCCGCAGGCCTGCTGCGCCGAGGTGGCCAGGTCACCCCGCAGCCGGGCCGGCCCCAGGGCGCTGTGGCCGACGCCTGCCGGCGGGCGCTGGGTGTCACCACCGCGCCCCCGCCGTCGTCGACGCTCGGGCTGTGGACACTGTCGTGGCTCGACCGCATCGTCGACGTCGCCACCCGCGCCGACGGTGCCGCGCGCCTGCGCTCGTGGGCCGCCGTCGCCGAGCTCCACGCGGCCACGGGCCTCGACGGCCACGGTGCGGTCGCCACCAGCGCGCCGGTGGCGCTGGCCGCGTCGGCCGCCACCCTGGCCGAGGCGTGGCCATGGGCGCGGCTGCGGGCCGAGCCGGCGGTGGTCGACGTACCCGGGCCACAACCGTCACCTGCGCTGGCGGCGTGGATGGACGACGGCATGTGGGCACGGTGGCTGCTGTCCCGCCTGCCTCGCCTCGACGATCTGGTGGCTGCGGTGCACGCCCTGCTGCCCCCGGTCCTCGCCGAGGGCGTCGGCATCGTGGTCGAGGCCGCCCGCCACCCCGACGGGCACGGCGACACGCCCCCTCCGGGGTGGCGGGTCTAGTGGTGGCCT
>JAFGPU010000080.1 GCA_016936035.1 Acidimicrobiales bacterium | reverse complement strand
CCCGTCGTACCAGAGCCGCCAGTGGCGGGGCTTGCCGTCGAGGACCCGCTCGCGCTCGGCCCGGTCGTCGATGTAGCCGGCGGGCAGCGGCACCTCACGCCAGTCGACCCGTCGCATCTCGGACACCGGCGGGTCCCACGGATGGTGCGGATCGGGGAAGCTCATCCAGCAGAACCAGTCGTCGCCGGCGTCGAGGCCGTCGAGCCACGCGATCGTGCGGTCGGCCACCCAGTCGGTGTGGTACCACTCCCGCGGGATCGGGTTGTCCTTCACCTGGGGCGCGCCGGTGGCGCCGCCGCCCTCGGCGTTGACCTCGAGGTCGGCGTCGAGCACGGCGTAGAACCCGTCCGCCGCCTCGGGGTGCTCGCTCGCCAACCAGCGGGCGTAGTGCAGCGGGCCCATCGGCGTGTGGGTGGCGAGCTCCAGGTGCTCGAAGCCCCGGTGCGGGCCGGTCGTGCCGTCGTACCACGGCGACGTGGCCGTCGGCGCACCCGACCGGGCGAGGCCGTTCTCGGTGAACCGGCCGAAGGGGTCGAGGAACGGCTCGAAGTGCGGCTTGCCGACGAGCGCGGTGCGGTAGCCGGCCCGCTGGAGCACCGCCGCCACCGATGGCGCGTCCACCGGCAGGGCCACCCCGTTCATCCACACGCCGTGGGTGCCGGGGTGCTGGCCGGTGAGGATGGTCGAGCGCGACGGCATGCACACGACCGACTGGGGCACGGCCCGCTCGTAGCGGATGCCCTCGGCGGCGAGCCGGTCGAGCACCGGCGTGCGGGCGACGGTGCCACCGTTGCAGCCCAGCGTGTCGTAGCGCTGCTGGTCGGTGGTGACGAACAGGATCTTGCGGCCCATCAGGGCGTGCCTCCTTCGAGCCGGCGGCGCAGCTCGTCGAGCGCGCCGGCCATGGCCCCGCCGAGGATGATCGCCATGGCCGCCGGGTCGGCGTCGCTGGCATAGGTCACGAGGCAGCGGCGCGCCGCGAGCGGGATGACGTCGATCGACGCCAGGTGCTCACGGAAGAACCCGCCCGTGATGCGGTACTGGAACCGTCGCTGCAGCGGGTCGTTGGTGAGGATCGTCTCGTCGAGGGTCAGGCCGGTGCCGAGCGTGATCGTGCGCCGGTCGCCCTCGACCGTGCAGCCCGTGATGCCGGGGAACCAGGTGTGCAGCGCCTCGGGACGGCCCACGATCGCCCAGGCGTCGTCGGCGCCGGCGTCGATGACGACGTGGCGGCGCACCGACGCCCGCATCAGGCCTCGCCCCCCGCGCCGAGGAGCCGCAGCAGCGCCGCAGCCATGGCCGCGGCGGCCTCGTCGCGGGTGAGGCCCTGGTCGTTGCGCATGAGGTCGAACGACTCCCACGAGGTCACCACGTCGGCGGCGGCGACCGTGGCCCGCCGGTCGGCCGGCGGCCGGGCGGCGAGCTCGGCGGCGAACACCTCGGTGAGCTGGCGGCGGAGCGTGCCACGGATGCGGGCCAGCTCGGCCAGCACCAGCGGCTGGCGCGTCGCGGTGATGCGGGCCAGCCGGCCGACCTCGCCCATCCCGTCGAGCAGGCGCACCCGGGCGGCGACGAACCGGTCGATGCGCTCGGCCAGCGGCGCCGCCGGGTCGACGTCGAGGGCGTAGAGCGGGCCGAGGTGCTGCTGCTGGCGGGCGATGGCGGTGCGCACCAGGGCCTCGGCGTCGTCGAAGTAGCGGAACAGCGACCGCACCGAGATGCCGGCCCGGGCCGCGATGGCCTCGGCCGACGGGTGGACGTCGCCGGCGCGGCACAGCTCGAGCAGGGCGTTGACGACGGCCTCACGGTTGCGGTTGCGGCGGGCGTTGCGCCCGTCGGCCGGCGCCTCGGCGTCGAGGGACGGGGAGGTCACGCCGGCACCCTAACTATTGACATGCACCATGACAATACCTAGGTTGCCCCCATGACGGTGACGCCCGACGCCGACCTCCTCCTCGACTCGCTGCGGCGGCGCATGCGGGCCATGCACTCGCTCTACGCCGACGCGCTGGCGACGATGGGGCCGGAGCACGTCAACCACTTCGAGCGGGAGGGCGTGCTCCCCATCGCCTTCTCGCTCTTCCACTACACGAACATGCAGGACGTGTCGTTCGCCGTGATCAGCGGCGAGCCGGTGCTGTGGGGCCCCGAGTGGCAGGCCCGGGTGCAGATGGCGATCGACGACCACGGCAAGGAGCGCACGGTCGACGAGATGGTGCACCAGCGCATCGGCGACTACGCGGCCTTCGGCGAGTACCAGCGGGCCGTGTTCGGTCGCACCGAGGCGTGGCTCGCGACCCTCGACCCCGCCGAGCTCACCCGCGTCCTCGTGCCCCGCCCCCTGCCCCCGGTGGTGGCCGACACCTACAGCGCGCGGGTGGCCGGCGAGCAGGGCATCACCGTGCTCGACGCCCTCGAATGCTGGATCTACCAGCACGGCCTGCGCCACATGGGCGAGATCGAGCTGGCCCGGGGCCTCGTCGGCCTGGGCGGCATGACGAGCTGACCCGGGCCGCTCAGGGCAGGGCCACCAGGGCCGCCCTCGTCGCGCGACCGCTCGCCCGGCTCGCCGGCGACCACCGCCTCCGCGGCCTCGCCGCCCGGCTTCTGGCGTCCCTCAGCAGTCAGATGACGCGCTGAGAGACGCCAGAACCATCAGGGGCGACGTCGCCGCCCGCTGGTGTCAGCCGGTGAAGGTCGGGACCGCCACCACCGGGCGGGCCGGGGGCGCCGTGGGCACTCCGCCGGGGCCGGGGTCATCGCCGGGGTCGGCGGGCGGCGGGGTCGACGGGTCGGGGCCGGAGGGCGGCGGCTCGTCGGTCGGGCAGGCGCCGGTGCCGTCGACCACGCAGAAGATCTGGAAGCCCATGGCCTGGGGCACCATCAGCGGCTCCAGCAGGATGGGCGCCGAGTCGAACAGGAACTGGAGCCCGCTGTCGGGATCGGGGAACGTCCAGTCGGCGGGCACCTGGTCGCCCAGGCCCAACGCCTCCTTGATGTAGACCGACCCTTCGGCGATCGCCTGCTCGATCGTCGCCTGGTCGAGCGACGGCTCGACGCAGGTGGCCGCCACCGCCCACAGGCCCGGGTCGACATCGGGCACGGTGACCGTGGCCGTGCCCACCGCGGGGTCGAAGTTGGCCCGCTCGCCGACCGGCGACTGCGTGGCGATGTCGGCGAAGGTCATGACGAACGACTGGTCGAGCAGGGTGCCGGTGGCCCCCTCCATGTCGAACTCGATGGCCATCGCCACCGCCCCGATGAACGAGTACGACAGGAAGTCGATGTCCCAGTACTCGTCCTCGGGCGCCGGCATGTAGGCGGGGCCCATCTCCTGCATCAGCGCGGTGAGCTCGCCGAACCGGGCCTGGACCTCCTCGGGCGTGACCGCGCAATATTCGGCCACGTCGTCGACGTCGACCTGACCGTTGACCTCGTCACCCGGTGCGCCCTCGGTGCGGTCGATCTCGAACCCGAGGGTGGGCGTCTCCTGGGCGCCGGCCGGTGCGGCCGCGCCCAGCGACAGCGCCGCGACGGTGCCGAGCACCAGGGCGGCTCTGGTCGGTGTTCTCATGTGTCCTCCCCTGCCCGCCGGCGCGCGCCGGCGAGCCCTCGTGCAGGCGGGCAGCCCCGTCTCGTCCAGCACTGCACGGAGTCCGCCCGCCTGCGCGGCCGCACCCTTGCAGCCGCACCGCGGTTCTAGCACTCCGACTGCAACGGACTCCTGGCGATTTTGCGGTGACCGGAGCCCCGGGGCGCGACGGCGCGTCAGTCGTCGGCCGGGTGCAGCACCGCGTGCAGGAACTCCTTGGTGCGCTGCTCGCGGGGCTCGTCGAACATGCGGGCCGGCGGTGCCTCCTCGACGATGCGTCCCTGGTCGAACATGACGACCCGGTCGGCGATCTCGCGGGCGAAGGACATCTCGTGGGTGACGAGCAGCATCGTCATCTCGGAGTGGGTGGCCAGGTCGCGCAGCACCCGCAGCACCTCGCCGATCAGCTCGGGGTCGAGCGCCGAGGTGACCTCGTCGAACAGCATGATCTTGGGCTGCATGGCCAGCGCCCGGGCGATGGCCACCCGCTGCTTCTGCCCACCCGACAGCGCAGCCGGGTGCTGGTCGACCTTGTCGGCCAGGCCCACCCGGTCGAGCAGCTCGAGGGCCCGCTCGTCGGCCTCGTCGCGCGACAGCCCCAGCGCCTTGCGGGGCCCGATGGTGATGTTCTCGCGCACGGTCTTGTGCGGGAACAGGTTGAAGTGCTGGAACACCATCGACACGTCGCGCCGCACCTCGCGCACGTGGCGCTCGCGGGCACGCACCAGCTTGCCGTTGCGTTCCTCGTGGTAGAGCTGGCGGCCGTCGATGACGACGTGACCCTCCTCGGGGCGCTCCAGCGTCATGATGACCCGCAGGATCGTGGTCTTGCCCGACCCGGACGGGCCGATGAT
>JAFGPU010000479.1 GCA_016936035.1 Acidimicrobiales bacterium | reverse complement strand
CTGGTTCAACGGCGAGCTGATCCCGTGGGACGACGCGCAGATCCACATCCTGACGCACTCGCTCCACTACGGGATGGGCGTGTTCGAAGGCATCCGTGCCTACGAGACCGACGACGGCCCCGGCATCTTCCGCCTCACCGACCACATGCGCCGCCTCCAGGCCTCGGCGCAGATCCTGATGATGGACCTGCCCTACTCGGTCGACGAGATGGTGCAGGCCGTCAAGGACACCGTCCGCTCGACCGGGCTCGACTCGTGCTACATCCGGCCCATCGCCTACTACGGCTACGGCGAGATGGGCCTCAACACGCTGCCCTGCTCGGTCGACGTGGCGGTGGCCTGCTGGCCGTGGGGCGCCTACCTGGGTGACGACGCCCTCACCAAGGGCGTCAGCATGAAGGTCTCGTCGTGGATCCGCCACGACCACAACGCCATGCCGCCCGCCGCCAAGACCACCGGCAACTACGTCAACAGCTCCCTCGCCAAGGTCGAGGCGCTCAAGGCCGGCTACGACGAGGCCCTCATGCTCAACGGCGCCGGCATGGTGTCCGAGTGCACGGGCGAGAACGTGTTCGTCGCGCGCCACGGCAAGCTGATCAGCCCGCCGCTGTCCGCGGGCGCGCTCGAGGGCATCACCCAGGACACGGTCATGACCATCGCCCGCGACCTGGGCTTCGAGGTGGTGCTGGGCGAGCTGTCGCGCAGCGACCTGTACGTGGCCGAGGAGATGTTCGTGTGCGGCACCGCCGCCGAGGTGTCGTCGGTGTCGTCGGTCGACGACCGCAAGATCCCCTGCCCCGGGCCGATGACGCTCGCCATCGGCGAGGAGTACGGGCGGGCGGTCCGCGGTCAGGTCGACCAGTACAAGGACTGGGTCGAACATGTCTGACGGCGATCCTTCTGCGGGGGTACCGGCCCCACAGGGCCACGTCGACATCTTCGACACCACCCTGCGCGACGGTGCCCAGTTCGAGGGCATCTCGCTGACCGTCGAGGACAAGTTGCGGGTGGCCGAGCAGCTCGACTGGCTGGGCGTGCGCTGGATCGAGGGCGGCTACCCGCAGGCCAACCCCCGCGACGCCGAGTTCTTCCGGCGGGCTGTCGACGAACTGTCGCTGTCGACGGCCACGCTCGTGGCCTTCGGGTCGACCCGCAAGCCGCTCGGTCGGGTCGACGTCGACCCGACCCTGGCCGCCCTCGTCTCCTCGGGTGTGTCGACGTCGTGCATCGTCGGCAAGAGCTGGGACTTCCACGTGACCGAAGCCCTGCGCACCACGCTCGACGAGGGCGTCGCCATGGTGGGCGACTCGGTGCGGTTCCTGCGGGGCGAGGGCCAGCGCGTCTTCTTCGACGCCGAGCACTTCTTCGACGGGTACAAGGCCAACCCCGAGTACGCCCTGCGGGTGCTCGAAGCCGCCGCCACCGAGGGCGCCGAGGTGCTCGTGCTCTGCGACACCAACGGCGGCTCGCTGCCGCACGAGGTGCAGCGCATCGTGGCCGAGGTCGTGTCGTACTTCGGGCCCGACCAGCAGGTCGGCATCCACACCCAGAACGACTCCGGGTGCGCGGTGGGCAACTCGGTGGCCGCCGTCGTCGCCGGCGCCACGCACCTGCAGGGCACCGTCAACGGCTACGGCGAGCGCACCGGCAACGCCAACCTGATGACCTGCATCCCCAACCTGCAGCTCAAGATGGGCATCGAGTGCCTGCCCGAGGGGCGCATCGAGCGGCTCACGGCGGTCAGCCGGCACGTGGCCGAGCTGGTCAACCTGCCGCCCCACGCCGCCGACCCCTACGTCGGCGCGTCGGCCTTCGCGCACAAGGGTGGGCTGCACACCTCCGCGCTCGGCCGGGTGGGCGGGGCCACCTACGAGCACATCGCGCCCGAGGTGGTGGGCAACCACACGCGCGTGCTGGTGTCCGACCTGGGCGGCCGGGCCGGCATGGCCCTCAAGGCCAGCGAGTTCGGCGTCGACCTCGACGACCACGCGGCCGGCGAGCTGTCCGAGCGCCTCAAGGGCCTCGAGGCCGAGGGGTTCCAGTTCGAGGCCGCCGACGCGTCGCTCGAACTGCTGATGCGCGAGGCCGCCGGGTGGCACCAGCCCTACTTCCGGCTCGAGGGCTACCGGGTCACGACCTACCACCGCAACGCCATGCGGGGCGGGGCGCCCATCGAGCACGGCGAGTCGATCATCGACACCGAGGCGTCGGTGAAGGTATGGGCGGGTGACGAGCGCTTCGTCGCCATCGGCGAGGGCAACGGGCCGGTCCACGCCCTCGATGCCGCGCTGCGGTCGGTGCTGACGCAGCGGTACCCGCAGCTCGAGCGCATCCACCTGACCGACTACCGGGTGCGGGTGCTGGAGGGGGCCGAGGCGACGGGCGCCGTCGTGCGCGTGCTCATCGACTCGACCGACGGCGACCACACGTGGTCGACGGTGGGGGTCGACTCGAACGTGATCGAGGCGTCGTGGCAGGCCCTGGTCGACTCGCTGGTCTACGGGCTGCTGCACGCGGACGACCCGGTGTGACGGGCGGTTCGTCGGGCCGTCGGGCAGCGGCGTAACCTCGCAGCCGTGGCCGCCCCCGAGTACGTCCCCCAGCCGGCGATCAAGCACGTCCGCAGCTACGAGTCGCCGCCCCGCCGTCCCGAGCCGTGGCGCCCCGACCGCCCCGGCGACGTCGAGGAGGCGGGCTTCGCCCGGGGCGACCGGCTCGGTTCACCGGGACCCGACCAGGGCTACGTCTACGTGCTCGCCCGGCGGTTCGAGGGCCAGCTCCAGCTCGCCTCCGACGAGAACGAGGCCGACGCGCTGGCCGGTGCGGTGGCGGTGGCGCTCAAGCGGGCGTCGCTGTTCGGCCGGGCACCCATCCTGCCCGACGTCACCGTGGCGCTGACCGTGTGGGGCTTCCTGGGCGACGCGTCGCCCGACATGATCGCCTACCGGCAGCCGCTGTTCGCCGAGGTGGCCAACCCGCACCACTACCCGGAGCTGCGCCGCATCGTCGACCTGGTGCCCGACGAGGTGCTGCGCCTCACGCCCGAGCAGGTGGCCGACAAGCACCGCGCCGACTGGCGCACCCTCCTCGCCCTCTGACGCGTCGGGCGGCCGTCCACGGTCAGGGCCACGAGAACGCTGTTGCATGTGACCTCGGGCACCTCTAGGTTCGATTTCTGACGAACTGTCAGAAGCTGGGACGAGGGGGAGGACACGTGGGACGACGCAGTCAGCGCGTGCTGGGATCGTTGCTGGGACTGTCGGTGGTCGCCGCCGCGTGCGGCGGTGACGACGACTCGGCCGACGCCGAGGACGAGGCCACCGAGGAGACGACCACGACCACGGCGCCGGCCTACGAGCTCGACGAGCCGCTCAAGATGGTGGCCGTGATCTCCGAGCCCGGGGGCTCGGACGAGAACGCGGTCCCCGACTTCATCGACGCCATCGACATGGCCATCGGCGAGATCAACGACGCCGGCGGCGTCGGCGGCCATCCTGTCGAGTTCGAGTCGGTCGAGACCCTCGCGGTCGGTGACAGCATCACCAACTCGCTGAACCTGGCGCTGGAGAAGGACCCCGACGTCATCCTCGGCCCGGTGTCGAGCACCGCCGTGCTGGCCATGGCGGCCGACGTCGACGCCGCCCAGGTGCCGATGATCCACAACACGACCGAGCCCAAGGTCGTCGGCGACGGCGAGGCCGGCAGCGAGTGGATCTTCGCGAACCGGCCCCTCAACGACGAGGCCGCTCGCATCGCCGCCCGCTACGCCGTCGAGGAGCTCGGGGCCGAGAGCATCGGCCAGCTCTACGTCAACACGGCGTTCGGTCAGGCGGGCAACGAGGCACAGGACGACGAGATCGACGCGCTGGGCGCGGAGGTGGCCGAGGAGCGGTCGTTCGAGTTCAACGCCACCGACCTGACCGAGGCGGCCCTCGCCATGGAGGACGTCGACGTCGTG
>JAFGPU010000079.1 GCA_016936035.1 Acidimicrobiales bacterium | reverse complement strand
TAGCTCGGTGAACGTGCGCCGGTCATGATCGGCCCGACATCCATAGGAGCGTCCACCAAGGCCACCTCGCACCCGGCCACAGCCCCGCTTCACCTTGTTCCGAACGTTGCGCCCCCTGACATTCGGAACAAGGTGAAACAAACGCCCCCATGAGCTGGTGGTCGGAGGCGCCCGATCCGCCGTTCTGCGTGGCCCCATGGCCAGCGACGCGGGCATCATGACGGAGTCCCGACAACAGGCGCGGTGAGGCGCCCGAGGCGACAGCCGAACCGGCAGGAGTAGGAGGCGGCTCACGGGGCGGCCGCACGCGTGGCGCACGATCGGCGCCCTGAGTAGACCCTGCCGGGCTCACCGCCCCGAGCGGCAGATCGGTGTGGTCGCCCGACTCGATCGCCCGCAGCAGCTCGTCACCCGAGGCCAGGATCCCGAAGCACCTCGACGTCCAGAGGAGCGTCCGTGCGCCGGCGGCGCGGTCACGTCCGCGGGCCGCGCCGCTCCGGCTCGCGCCCCGGCGGCTGCGCCGGGGACGTGGTCTGGGCGACGGCGGTGACGGGCAGCCGGACGTCGTCCTCGCCCAGCTCGACCTTGTCGTCCTCGTGCCAGATCGTCAGCGGCGGCCCGCACCACAGGTGGTACGTCGCCGTCGACCCGTCGGTCTCCACCTGCACGCCGCTGCCGCGGTAGCGCACTCGGAACCGCAACCGGCCGAGGTCGCTGGGCAGGCGGGGCGCGAACGACAGCCGCCCGTCCCGGGTGCGCATGCCGCCGAACCCCTCGACCAGCGCGGTCCACGCCCCCGCCAGCGACGCCATGTGCAACCCGTCCCGGGTGTTGCCGTTGCGGTCCTCGAGGTCGACGAGCGCCGCCTCGGCCAGGTAGTCGTACGCCAGCTCGAGATAACCCAGCTCGGCCGCCATCACGGCCTGCGTGCACGCGGACAACGACGAGTCCCGTACCGTCAGGGCCTCGTAGTAGCGGAAGTTCCGGTCCTTCTCCTCGCGGGTGAACGCGTCGCCGCGCAGGTGCATGGCCAGCACCAGGTCGGCCTGCTTCGTCACCTGCTTGCGATAGAGGTCGAAATAGGGCGCAGTGAGCAGCAGCGGGTACTTGTCCGGCCCCGTCGAGGCGAAGTCCCACACCGCATGGCTGGTGAACCCCTCGCTCTGCGGGTGCACGCCCAGCGACTCGTCGTAGGGGACGACCATGGCGTCGGCGGCATCGGCCCACGACGCCGTCTCTTCGGTCGTCACGGCGAGCTCGGCGGCCAGGTCGGGGTGGCGCATCGCCACCTCTGCGGCAGCGCGCAGGTTCTGCTGGGCCATCAGGTTGGTGAAGACGTTGTTGTCGGCGATGGCGCTGTACTCGTCGGGGCCGGTGACACCGTCGATGCGGAACATGCCCTCGCGGTCGTGGTGGCCCAGGCTGCGCCACAGCCGCGCGGTCTTCACCAGCAGGTCGAGACCCACGTCGCGCTCGAACGCCTCGTCCTGGGTGACGTCGAGGTAGCGGATGACCGCGTCCGCGATGTCGGCGTTGATGTGGAACGCCGCGGTGCCGGCCGGCCAGTACCCCGACGACTCGCGCCCCCGGATCGTCCGCCACGGAAACGCCGCCCCCTCCAGCCCCAGCTCGTGGGCGCGCTCCTCGGCGACCGGCATGGTGAGCTGCCGCCACGCCAGCGCGCTCGCCGCCGCCTCGGGCTTGGTGAAGGTGAGCACCGGCAGCACGAAGGACTCCGTGTCCCAGAAGGTGTGGCCGTCGTAGCCCGGCCCGGTCAGCCCCTTGCTGGGGATCGGCCGCTGCTCGGCCCGAGCGCCCGCCTGCAGGATGTGGAACAGGCCGAAGCGGACGGCCTGCTGCACCTCGGCGTCGCCCTCGAGCTCGACGTCGGCGCCCGCCCAGTACTCGTCGAGGTACGCCCGCTGCTCGGCGAGCAGCCCGTCCCACCCGGTCAGCCGCGCGGCCGCCAGCGCGGCGATGACCTGGTCATGCAGGGCCGGGCGCGTCCGCCGGCTCGACCAGCCGTAGGCCAGGTACTTGACGATGCGCAGGCGCTGCCCCGGCACGAGGCGGGTGGCGATGGTCAGCCGGCACGTGTCGGGCGAGCTGTAGATGTCCAGCTCGGTGTTGGTGGGCCCGTCGACGACGTGACGCATGCCCGACGCGATGCGCAGCCCGCTGTTGCGGGTGCGGTGCACCATCAACGCCTCGGTGCCGAGCGCCGTGTGCTCCTCGTTCTCGAGCGGGCTCTCCAGCACCGCCGCGGTGCGGGGGTCGGGCCCGGTGGCGGGCAGCACCTCGTTGGCCAGGAGCTCCGACTGCACGACCACCCGCGTCGGGTTGTCGAGCGCCTCGACCTCGTAGGAGATCGCGGCCACGGCCCGCTGGGTCAGCGACACCAGCCGCGTCGACGTCAGACGGATGTGGTCGCCGGCGGGCGAGCGCCACTCGACGTGACGTTCGAGCGTGCCCGCCCGCATGTCGAGGCGCCGGCGGTGAGCGTCGAGCGTGCCGTAGCGGACGTCGAAGGGCTCGTCGTCGACCAGCAGGCGGAACACCTTGCCGTTGACCACGTTGATGGTCGACTGCCCCGACTCGGGGTATCCGTAGCCCCGCTCGCCGTAGGGCAGCGGGCGCAGCTCGTACACCGAGTTCAGGTACGTGCCCGGCAGGCCGTGGGGATCGCC
>JAFGPU010000478.1 GCA_016936035.1 Acidimicrobiales bacterium | reverse complement strand
GCTCGGGAGCGCTCGGCGCCTCGGCAGGCGGGGCGCCGCCGGCGGACGCGGCCGGGCGCGACACCTCGTCGTCGCGGCGCGGCCGCGGCGGGTGCTCACTGCCGGACGACGTGACCAGCCGCCCCGGCGGGGGCGGCGGCGTCGGGCGCCCGGCGGTGCGCTGCGGCGGTGCGGCGGGCGGCATCGACGGGCGGGGGTTCCACCCCTGCTTGTCCTGGCGGCCACCGTCGTCGGGACCGGCCGGGGCCGGCTTCTGGGGCCGGGCGCGGCCGCCTGCGGCCGGTGCGGTCTCTGCTGCTCCGTCCTTGGCGGGCGAGGTCGGCTCGGCAGGCGCGTCAGCGGTCGACCGGGCCTTGGTGGCCCCCGCCGACTTGGCCTCGGACCTGGCGGCCTTGGCACCCTTGGCGCCCTTGCCCGACTTGGACGGCTTCGGCTCTTCGGGCTGCTCGGCACGCACGAGGCCGTCGCGCTCGGCCCGGCGCCGGACGCGGTCGGCCTGCGCCTCCTCGATGCCCGAGGAGTGCGTCTTCACCCCGATGCCCAACTTGAGGGACAGATCGAGGGTTTCCTTGTTCGTCATCCCGAGCTCTTTCGCAAGCTCGTGGACCCGGATCTTCGCTGCCAAAGTTGTCTCTGACCAGCCCTTCGTCTTTCTCTGGGCGCGAATCGCGCACCTCGTGGTGCGGATCGCGGCCCTCCATCCTCGCGCAGACCACCACTCGGCGACGAACGGTGGCCCATGGAAACTGTGTGCTCAGCGCGTACCCGACCGCCCACCACCGTCGCGGAACGCCCGTGCGAACGCTCTACGACGGACAGCCTCGGCCAGACACGCCTCGAGAGTGGCTCGACAGAGCCACGCTCCGCGTCCAGGTAGTGTACGGCCCTCGACCGGCCTTCCGTCGCGTCCCCGCACGAACCGGACCAGCTCCGATTGCGGGGCCTTGCGACGGCAACCGATGCAGGTGCGCTCCGGCCCGGCGATGGGACTACCCGTCGTCGTCCGGCTCGTCGCCCTCGGCGGCCTCACCCGCTGCGGCCTCGTCGGACGGGGCCTCGTCGGGCGGGGCCTCGCCCTCGCCCCCGCCCACGGTCTCGACCGCCTGCGCGACCTCGCCGGCCACGTCCGTCGCCGTGGACGCGGCCACCTCTTCGGCGACCGCCTCCTCGGCTTCGAGGGTGGCCTCGACATCTTCGGACGCGACCTCGGCCTCCTCGGCCGAGGCGTCGTCGGGCGTGGCCACGACGGCCGGCGGGGCCGGGGGGACCTCGCCCTCGGCGGCCGCCGATTCACCGGCAGGTGCCTCGGCCTCGGACGTCTCGGTGACCGCGGCCTCCCAGTCCTCGACCGACATCGCAGGGCCGCCCTCGGCGGGCTGCCAGACCTGCTCACCCGACTCGGGATCGACCACCCACTCACCCTCGGCCCAGTCCTGCTGGCCGTAGGCCTCTTCCTCGACCAGCTGGGTCTCGCTCTTGATGTCGACGCGCCAGCCGGTCAGCCGCGCCGAGAGGCGGGCGTTCTGCCCCTCCTTGCCGATGGCCAGGGACAGCTGGTAGTCGGGCACGATGACCTCGGCCACGCCGGTGTCCTCGTTGATGCGGACCTCCTTGACCTTGGCCGGCGACAGCGCCTTGGCGACGAACTCGTAGGGGTCGTCGCTGAAGGGCACGATGTCGATCTTCTCGCCCCGCAGCTCGTTGACCACCTGGCGAACGCGCGCGCCACGGGCGCCGACGCAGGCTCCCACCGGGTCGACGTTGTTGTCGTTCGACCACACGGCGATCTTGGTGCGGTGGCCGGGCTCGCGGGCGCAGGCCTTGATCTCGACCACGCCGTCGGCGATCTCCGGCACCTCGAGCTTGAAGAGCTCGAGGACGAGACCCGGATGCGTGCGCGACACGACGATCTGGGGGCCCTTCGAGGTGCGCCGCACCTCGACGATGTAGGCCTTGAGCCGGGTGTTGGCCTCGGGCCGCTCGTGGGGCACCTGCTCCGCCTGGGGCAGCAGCGCCTCGACCGGACCGAGGCTGAGCAGCGTGTAGCGGCTGTCGCCCTGCTGGACCGTGCCGGTGACGATGTCGCCCTCGCGGCCCGCGTACTCCTCGTAGCGGAGCTCGCGCTCGGCCTCGCGGATGCGCTGGGTCATGACCTGGCGCGCCGTCTGGGCGGCGATGCGGCCGAAGTCCGCGGGCGTCACGTCGAGCTCGGGCCCGTACGGCTCGCCGTCCTCGTCGATCTCCTGCGCGTAGACGCGGATGTCGAAGTTGGTGGGGTCGATCGTCACCCAGGCGTACTCGTGGGCGTCCGGCATCCGCTTGTAGGCCGACTCGAGCGCGTCGGCCAGGGCCGCCATAAGGGTGTCGACCGAGATGCCCTTCTCTGCGGCGAGCGCCTGAAGCGCCTCCATCATCTCGCTCATGACCTGTGTTCCCTCTTCTCGTTGCTCGTGCCCTGCGTGCGCGCCGCCGAGCGCGACCCGGCGCCGCTCGGCCGGCGGGACCTGCCCGGCTTGTCGCCCGGGCCCCACTCGAAGACCGTGCGTGCCCGGTCGATGTCGGTGTGGGCCACCCGACGCTCGACCGGCGCGCCCTCGTCGTCGTCGCCGGTGCGCACGGTGATGCCGTCGTCGTCGGCTGCGACGAGCAGCCCGGCGAGGCGGCGGTCGTCGGCGACGCCGGCGACGAGCTTGACCTTGACGGTCTCGCCCACGGCCCGGGCGAAGTGCGCCGGCGTGCGCAGCCGACGTTCGAGGCCGGGGCTGGTGACCTCGAGCGTGTAGGTGCCGGCGATGGGGTCGGCCTCGTCGAGCGCCCGGGACACTGCTCGGGTGGCATCGCTCAGCACCTGGAGGTCGAGCCCGGCGGGCCGGTCGACGACCACCTTCAGCACCGGGCCCGCCACCTCGACGTCGTACAGGTCGAGGTCGCGGTCGGCGAGGAGGGGCAGCACCAGGTCACGCACGCGGTCGGCGACGGTCATGGGCTGCACCTCCTTTCATACGAAAGGCGTGGGCAGGAGCCCACGCCTTCGCTCGAAGCTCTCGAACGGTGACGACATCCAATCCGTAACGAAACGGACGCCGGAGTATAGCGGGATCGAGGTCGTCACCGACCGTGGGGATACCGCACTCAGTAGGCGCGCGCCACCACCGCCACGAGGTCGTCGTCGTCGTCGGTGGCCGGCACCTGGCCGTCGGGGCCCATCAGGCATCGCACCGTGGTGCCCTTGCCTGCGAGCTGCGCCTCGCCCTCGTCGCGCACCAGCCCCCACGGCAGCCGGGCGAAGCCGGTGTGCGCCGCCTCGACGGCGTCGTCGATGCTGCTGACGTCGGTCGTCGAGGCGTCGCGGCGAGCGACGGCGTCGGCCAGCATGTCGTCCTGGACCTGGTCGAGCAGGGCACGCACCCGGTCGGCCGCGCCCGCCACCGCCACCTGCTCCTTGTCGCCCCGGTCGCGCCGCACGACGGTGACGGTGCCCTGGGCCAGGTCGCGGGGGCCGACCTCGACCCGCACCGGGACACCCTTCAGCTCCCAGTCGGTGGCGCGCCGGCCGAAGCTCGTCGCCACCTGCGCGTCGAGGCGCACCCGTACGCCGACGTCGGCCAGCTCGTCAGCGAGCGCGGCGGCCTGCTCGCCGGCCCCGTCGCCCTCCTTGACCAGCAGCACGACGGCCTGCGTCGGCGCCAGGCGCGGCGGCACGACCAGACCGGCGTCGTCGCCGTGGGTCATGATCAGGCCGCCGACCATGCGGGTCGACGAGCCCCACGACGTCGTCCAGCAGTGGCGGGTCGCGCCCTCGGCGTCGAGGAAGCTGATGTCGAAGGCCGTGGCGAAGTTCTGGCCCAACTCGTGGCTCGTGCCCATCTGCAGTGCCTTGCCGTCGCGCATCATGGCCTCGCACGTCATCGTGTTGATCGCTCCCGCGAACCGCTCGCTCGCCGTCTTGCGGCCCAGCAGCACGGGGATGGCCAGCACGTTGACCATGAAGTCCTCGTAGACGTCGTGCAGGATGCGCGTGGCGTACCGCGCCGCCTCGTCACGGGTGGCGTGCGCCGTGTGGCCCTCCTGCCACAGGAACTCGGTGGTGCGCAGGAAGATGCGGGGCCGCAGCTCCCATCGCACCACGTTGTTCCAGCTGTTGAGCAGCAGCGGCAGGTCGCGGTAGCTCTGGGTCCACTTGGCCATGTACTCGCCGATGACCGTCTCGCTGGTGGGCCGCACCACGATGGGCTCCTCGAGCTGCTTCCCCCCGCCGTGGGTGACGACGGCCAGCTCGGGGCTGAATCCCTCGACGTGATCGGCCTCGCGGCTGAGGTAGCTCTCGGGGATGAACAGCGGGAAGTAGGCGTTCTCGGCCCCGGCCGCCTTGATGCGGGCGTCGACCTCGGACTGCATCCGCTCCCAGATCGAGTACCCGTACGGCCGGATGACCATGGTGCCCCGCACCGGCCCGTTCTCGGCCAGTTGTGCCTTGGACAGCACATCCTGGTACCAGCGGGGGAAGTCGTCAGCCTGCGCCGTGAGCACCTTCGCCATAGGAGACGGATCGTAACCGTCGACGGGCGTGCGCCTCGCAGCGGTGAGTGGCGGTCACCGACCCGCCCGCGGCGGGCCGGGGCGAGGTCGGGGCCTCAGGCGACGAACGCGGACGTGACCGGCGTGCCCACCGGCACCAAGTCGCCGCCGTCGAGGCGGTAGCGCACCTCGGCCTGCTGGGACGGGCAGCAGTGCGGGTCGTCGTCGGCGTGGACCGCAAAGGTCACCGCCAGCTCGTCACCGTCGACATCCACGCGGTGCACGCCCGGGGGGAACGCGCTCGCGTCGACCACCTCGTCGGGCGCCGCAGAGATGCGGTCGACCACCACCGGCCCCCGGGCGGCGAGCGTCCAGACCTGCACCGTGTCCTGCTCGCCGTTGGCGCCGTAGTTGCACACGACCCGTACGACCGCCTCGTCGGCGCCGTCGCCGTCGAGGTCGGCGTAGAGCACGGCCGGATCGACCTCGAGCCGAGTGAACGAGCGGTCGTCGAGCACCTCGCTGCTGCCGCCCTCGACGAGCACGAGCAGGGGCGGACGGCCCTGCATGCCCTGGGAGCAGGCGTTGCCCGGTTGGGCCACCCTGGTGAAGTCGACTTCGCTGATCTGCTGCCCGGCCGACCGGTCGGCCACCGCGGCGTCGGCAGGCGGCGCCGGTTGGGCGTTGCCCGCGAGGGCGACGAGGGCGGCCATCATGCCGAGGCCGGCGAGGGCGACGCGGGAGTTGTGGGAGCGGGAGTGGGTGCGCACGACCGGGCGACGATACCGAACGTCGTGTGACGGTTTCGTTGCGTCACGGTTCCGATCACGATGCACAGTCGACACCCTTCACCTCGGCTCCGGCGACCCGCACGCTGACGTCCACCGCGCGCGGGGTCGTCACCGACACCAGGCTACTCGCGCCGGCTGGGCGGGCCGACCAGCACGATCCACGCGACGACCACGAACAGGGCGATGAACAGCAACGACCGGATGAGGGAGTAGACCATCCCGAGCAGCGCGCGGATGACGATCCAGGCGACGACGAGCAGCACGATGCCCACCACCACCCGGGTGGTGAGGCTGCCCTGTGGTGCCGCCGGCCGTGACATGCCCGACAGCGTAGAACCCCGCCGACGCGGTGCGGTCGCGCCAGATGCTGGGTGCCGGGCGAGCTTGCGGACGACCCACCCCGCCGCCTGTCAGACACTGCGGACGAGCCCGACCGCGACCGCCGCCTGTCAGAGCTTGCGGATGACCTCGACCCGCTGCTCGCTGCGGTTCGCATCCTCGCCCTTCTCGTCGAGGAGCTCGGCCCGGTCGCGCTCGGCCGCCCGCCGGGCGGCGTCACCCGTCGACTTCGCCCGTTCGAGCGCGGCGTCGACGCCGTGCTCGCCGATGAACGTGGCCCACTCGACCAGGGCGTCGACCATCTCGTCCTCGGGCACGACGGCCACGTTCTGACCCCGGACGAACAGGTGGCCCTTGTTCTTGCCGGCGGCGATGCCGATGTCGGCGTCGCGCGCCTCGCCCGGTCCGTTGACGACGCAGCCCATCACGGCCACCTGCAACGGGATCTCGCGGTCACCGAAGGCCTCCTGGGCCTGGCGGGCCACCTCGATGACGTCGATCTCGGCCCGGCCGCACGACGGGCAGGCGATGAGGTCGACGTTCTTGCGCTCGCGCAGCCCCATGGCCTCGAGCAGGGCGCGCCCGGAGCGCGCCTCCTCGACCGGGTCCGCGGTCAGGCTGTAGCGGATGGTGTCGCCGATGCCCTCGGCCAGCAACGTCGAGATGCCCGCCGTCGCCTTGATGAGCCCGCCCGGCAGCGGCCCGGCCTCGGTGACACCCAGGTGGAGCGGGTGGTCGACGACGTCGGCGAGCTGGCGGTAGGCCTCGATCATCAACGGCACCGACGACGCCTTGACCGAGATCTTCACGTCCTCGAAGCCCACCTCGTCGAAGTAGGCGAGCTCCATCTGGGCCGACTCGACCATCGCTTCGGGCGTGACCTTGCCGCCGTACTTCTTGTACAGGTCGGGGTGCAGCGACCCGCCGTTGACCCCGATGCGGATGGGCACGCCGCGCGCCTTGGCCTCCTGCGCCACCAGCTTGATGTGCTCGGGTCGGCGGATGTTGCCCGGGTTCAGCCGCAGGCAGTGCACCCCGGCCTCGAGCGCGGCGAGCGCCATGCGGTACTGGTGGTGGATGTCGGCGACGATGGGCACCGGCGAGCGGGGCACGATGCGAGCCAGCCCCTCGGCGGCCTCGGTCTCGTTGCAGGTGCAGCGCACGATGTCGCACCCGGCCATCGCCAGGTCGTAGATCTGCTGCAGGGTGCCGTCGACGTCGGCCGTCTTGGTGGTGGTCATCGACTGCACCGACACGGGTGCGTCGCCACCGACGGCCACGTCGCCCACCATGATCTGGCGGGTCTTGCGGCGGGGGTACGAGGACTGTCCGAGTTCCATGGGTCAGATGTCGATCGGGTTGACGATGTCGAGGACCAGTGCGGCGCTGCCGAGCGTGATCAGCACCAGCACCACGGCGTAGGTGAGCGGCAGCAGCTTGGCCATGTCCACGTGGTAGCGCTTGCCGCCCCGCGACCGGAGGCGCTCGTAGACGGCGACCGCCGCGTGCCCGCCGTCGAGTGGCGGCAGCGGCGCCATGTTGAGCAGGCCGATGAAGATGTTGATGGAGAAGAACAGCAGCAGCACGGGCGCCCACCCCTGCTCGCTCAGCTGCGTGCCGATGCGGGCGAAGCCGTAGATCGAGATCATGCGGTTCTCGGAGCCGTCGTCGCT
>JAFGPU010000477.1 GCA_016936035.1 Acidimicrobiales bacterium | reverse complement strand
GTCGACGGCGGCTGGCGGCTCGACGGCCAGAAGACCTGGACCACCCGCGGCGCCTTCTGCACCCACCTGTTCGGCCTGTTCCGCACCGACCCCGACTCCGAGCGGCACCGCGGCCTCAGCTACCTGCTCGTCCCGCTCGACACCCCCGGGGTGACCGTGCGGGGCTTCGGCCGGCTCGACGGCGACGAGGGCTTCGCCGAGGTGTTCTTCGACGGCGCCGTCGTGCCCGACGACGCCATCCCCGGTGGCGTGCTGCTCGGCAACGAGGGCGCCGGCTGGAAGGTCGCGATGGCCACGACCGGGTCGGAGCGGGGCCTGACGCTGCGCTCGCCCGGCCGGTTCCTCGCCACCGCCGCCCGGCTGATCGAGCTGTACCGGCGCGACCCGACCCCCCGCCTGCGCGAGCGCATCGCCGAGGCGTGGATGCGCGCCGAGGCGTACCGGCTGTTCACGCTCGACACCGTGACCCGCCTCGCGGGCGGCGCGGTGATGGGGGCGGACAGCTCGATCAACAAGATCTGGTGGTCCGAGCTCGACTGCGAGCTGCACGAGATCGCCCTCGACCTGCTCGGGCACGAGTCCGAGGTCGAGGGCCCGTGGTCGAAGGGGTGGCAGTTCTCGCTGTCGGGGCCCATCTACGCAGGCACCAACGAGATCCAGCGCAACATCGCGGCCGAGCGGGTGCTCGGCCTGCCGAGGAAGTAGGTCCGGTCGTGCACTTCGGGTTCGACGACGAGCAGATCGCCTTCCGCGACGCGGCCCGCGACCTCTTCGCCCGGGAATGCCCCCCGGCGGTGGTCCGGGCCGCGTGGGACGCTCCCGCCGGCGAGCTCGGCCGGGCCGTCTGGGACCGGCTGGCCGACATGGGCGTGCTGGCCACGATCGTCCCCGCGGACAGTGACGGCCTCGGGCTCGACGAGCAGTCGCTGGTGCTGGTCCTCGAGGAAGCGGGCCGGGCCGGGCTGCCCCACCCGCTCGTCGAGACGGCCGCCGTCGCCGCCCCGCTGGTGGCCGGCAGCGCCACCGGCCCGACCGGCCAGGACACCGACGACGCGCTCCCTGCGCCGCGACCTGCGGGCATCCCCGACGCCCACGGATTGGGCATGGTGGCCACCGACCTGGGCGGGCCGCACGTCGCCTGCGCCGCGGACGCCGACTGGCTGCTGCTGCACCACCGGCCGTCCGGCGCCCTGCACCTGGTCGACCCGGCGGCCGTGGTCCTCAGCCCGGTCGACACGGTCGACGGGGCCCGGCGGGCTGCGACCGTCGACTGGCAGCCGGCGCCCGAGAGCGTGATCGTCGATGACCCCGCCGTCGTCGAGCTCGCGTTCGACCGGGGCGCCTTCGGCACCGCGGCCGTGCTCGTCGGCCTCGGCCAGCGCATGCTCGACATGACCGTGGCGTACGTGTCCGAGCGCGAGCAGTTCGGGGTGCCGATCGGGTCTTTCCAGGCGGTCAAGCACCGCCTGGCCGACGCCCTGAAGGAGTTGGCCTTCGCCCGCCCGGCGGTGCACCGGGCCGCGCACTCGCTGGCCGTCGGCGCCGCCACCCGGTCCCGCGACGTGTCGATGGCCAAGGCCATGGCGTCGGACGCCGCCCGGTTCGCCGGCCGCCAGGCCCTGCAGTGCCACGGCGCGATCGGCTACACCGTCGAGCACGACCTGCACCTGTACCTGAAGCGCACCTGGGCCCTGGCCACGGCGTGGGGCGACGCCGCCTGGCACCGCGACCGGGTGGCCACGGCCATCGGCATCTGACCCGACATCTGCACCGACCCGACCGATCTCGTCCGCACGATCGGTCGCCGCAACGACAGACCGGCGGCGGACACCGACACGAGGAGACCACGATGCCCGAGGCCTACATCGTCGACGCAGTGCGCAGCCCCGTCGGGCGCCGGGGCGGGGGCCTGTCGCAGGTGCACCCCGCCGACCTCGGCGCTCACAGCCTGAAGGCCCTGGTCGAGCGCACCGGGATCGACCCCGAGGCGGTCGAGGACGTGGTGTTCGGCAACGTCGACTCGATCGGCGGGCAGGCGGGCGACATCGCCCGCACCTGCTGGCTGGCGGCCGGCCTGCCCGACCACGTGCCCGGCACCACCGTCGACCGCCAGTGCGGGTCGTCGCAGCAGGCCGTGCACTTCGCCGCCCAGGCGGTGCTGTCCGGCACGATGGACGTCGTCGTGGCCGGCGGCGTGCAGCAGATGTCGCAGATCCCGATCTCGTCCGCCATGACCGCCGGCCAGCCGTACGGCTTCGACGACCCGTTCACCGGATCCGAGGGCTGGGTGGCGCGCTACGGCACCCAGGAGGTCAGCCAGTTCCGCTCGGCCGAGATGATCGCCGAGAAGTGGGACCTCAGCCGCGACGACATGGAGGCCTTCGCCGTCACCTCGCACGAGCGGGCCATCCGGGCCCGGGCCGAGGGCCGGTTCGACGGCGAGATCGTGCCGCTCGGCGACTGCACCGCGGACGAGGGGCCGCGCGAGCCGAACTGGGAGAAGATCCGCTCGCTGCCCACCCTCACCGAGGGCGGGCGGGTCACCGCCGCGTGCGCCTCGCAGATCTCGGACGCGTCGGCGGCGCTGCTCATCGTCAACGAGCAGGGCCTGGCCGACCACGGGCTCACCCCCCGGGCCCGGATCCACCACCTCTCGGTGCGGGGCGACGACCCGGTGTGGATGCTGACCGCGCCGATCCCCGCGACCGCCCATGCGCTCGACCGCACCGGACTCACCCTCGACGACATCGACCTCGTCGAGATCAACGAGGCGTTCGCCTCGGTGGTGCTGGCCTGGGCCCGGGAGACGGGCGCGGACATGGGCAAGGTCAACGTGAACGGCGGGGCCATCGCCCTCGGCCACCCGCTGGGCGCCACCGGTGCCCGCCTGATGACGACGCTGCTCAACGAGCTCGAGCGCACCGGCGGCCGCTACGGCCTGCAGACGATGTGCGAGGGCGGCGGCCAGGCCAACGTCACCATCGTCGAGCGCCTCTGACCAGGGTGGGTGTACCGTCGCCCCATGGGCCTGAGGCAGTGGATCATCGACCTGCTGTCTCGGGGCGAGGTGCCCGAGGCCGACCCGGACGCCTTCGTCGACGTGGGCACGGTCACCATGGCCGAGGGTCCGCTGACGATCGAGACGCTGCGCGAGGCGGGCATCGACGCCACGATGGTCGAGGCGTTCGACGCCCCCACGGCGATCACGCGCGCCCGCATCATGGTGCGCCGTCGCCAGGCGGCCGCCGCGAGCGAGGTCCTCGCGGCGCCTCGCTCGCCAGATGGGCCCTGAGGGCACGCGCCACGACCGGACAGGCCTGTCTCGGCGCCCGGACCAGGACATCTGGCGTCCCTCACGCAGCCATGTGCTGGTGACAGACGCCAGATGCACAGACCGCCGCACGGCCCGCCGATCTGGCGTCCCCCAGGTCGTGCATCGCTGGTGAGCGACGCCAGACGCCCGATGCCCGGACGTCGGCCGTGCCGGACCACAGCGACGATCACCGGGCATCACGCCGTGACCAGACAGGTGGGCAGCGGCAGTACGGTCGGGCGTGTGGCCGACGCGGTGATCGAGGCAGACCCGACCGGCAGCGCTGTCGAGCCCGTGCTGGCCTGCCGGGGGCTGCGCAAGGTCTACGGGACGCGCGTGGCGGTGGACGGCGTGGGCTTCACCATCGCCCGGGGCGAGACCTACGGGCTGATCGGGCCCAACGGCGCCGGGAAGACCACGACCATCTCGATGGTGTGCGGTCTGCTCACCCGGGACGGCGGCGACGTCACGGTCGCCGGCCGGCCGATGAGCCCCGACGCCATCGACGCCAAGGCGGCCGTGGGACTCGTACCCCAGGACGTCGCGCTCTACGAGGACCTGTCCGCCCAGGAGAACCTGGT
>JAFGPU010000476.1 GCA_016936035.1 Acidimicrobiales bacterium | reverse complement strand
CCAGGCGATCGTCAACCACGGTGCCGCCGGGGGCGCATCCCTGCCCCACCCCCACGCCCAGGTCGTGGCCGCCGACCTCACCCCGTCCGAGATCGTCGCCGAGGTCGCACGTGTCGCCACCGGCCGCGATCCGTGCCTGATCTGCGCCGAGGCCAGCCGGCAGCGGGACGAGGACACGCTGCTGATCGGGTCGCCGGGCGCCGACCTGTGGTGCCCCTGGTGGTCGAGCGCCCCCTATGAGATGCTGCTCGCTCCGCGACGGCACTCGCCCAGCTTCGAGGAGGCCGACGACGAGCTGCCGGCCGTCGGACGGGTGCTGCACGAGGGCCTGGCCCGGCTCGGCCGCCTCCTGGGCGACCCGCCCTACAACCTGGCCGTCCACTCCCGTCCACCGGGGCTCGCCGCCGACTTCCACTGGCACGTCCACGTCTGGCCGCGCCTCCAGCGTGACGGCGGCTTCGAGCGCGCCACCGGGGTGCTCGTCACCGTCGTCGATCCCGCGGACGCCACCCGCCGGCTCCGGAGCGGGTGACCGTCCCGCCGCGGGCGCGGCGCCCGCCACGTCGCGGCGGCGGTCGGTCGCGGCTGCACGCCGGTCACCGTGGCCGGCCGTGTCCCCATTCGCGCCGCGGGCGGGTCACTCGACCGTGCCGTCGCCGTCGGGCTGCTCGTCGGTCCAGTCGACCCAGGGCGTGCCGGTGATCGCGACGTAGTCGGAGACGACCGTGCCGATCGTCGAGTAGAAGTCGCCCGGGCCGAAGCGGTCGCGCAGGCCGTAGCGGGCCAGCCGGTCCTTGACCGGGCCCTTCATCTCGGCGAACACCAGTCGGATGCCCCGCCCCGCCAGGTCGTCGTCGAGGCGCTCGACCACCTCGGCCGCCGACGTGTCGACGTCGGTGATCGGCTCGGCGGCGACGGCCACCCAGCGGACGGTGCCGGGGGCGTCGTCGACGGTGTCGGTCACGAAGTCGGCGAACAGCTGGGCGTTGGCGAAGAACAGCGGGGCGTCGAACCGCACGATCACCAACCCCGGGATGCGCCGGCCCTCCGGGTGCCGGGCCCGGTCGTGGTAGCCCTTGCGCCGTTCGACGCGGACGAGCTCGGCCATGTGCGGCCGCCACGCGCGGGCCACGAACGCGAGCAGCGACAGACCGACGGCGACGCCGATGCCGCGCAGGACGCCGAGGACGGCGACGCTGAGGAACGCCGTCACCGACAGGCCGAACTCGACGGGGTTCATCCGCAGCAGCCGCCAGGTGTCGTGGATCCCGGCGACCGACGCCACCGCGGCGATGACGACGGCGGCCAGGGCGGCGGAGGGCAGGTGGCGGGTGAAGCCGGGCGCAGCCACCACCACGAGCGTGACCGCCGCCGCCCCGACCACCCCGGTGAGCTGGGTGCGGGCGCCGACCGCCCGGGCGACCGGCGTGCGCGACGAGCTGGCCGACACCGGGAAGCCGCCGGCGACGCCGCACGCCACGTTGGCCACGCCGAGCGCCCTCATCTCGCGGTTGGGGTCGACGTCCTCGCCGGCGGCGGTCGAGAAGACCCGGGACAGCACCCCTGTGTCGGCGAAGGCCACGATCGCCACGCCGAGCGCCGGTCCGATCAGCGACGTGACGTCGCCCCACGCGAGCGAGCCCAGCGCCGGCGCCGGCAGCCCGCGGGGCAGCGGGCCGACGACGGGCACGCTGCCGAGATCGAGCACCCACACCGCGACGATGGCGCCGACCACGGCGACGAAAACGCCGGGCACCTGGGGGGCGACGCGACGGATCACCGCGATGACGAGCAGCGACCCGATGCCGATGGCCGCCGCGGCGGGCCGGACGTCGCCGTCGGCGATGCCCGCGGCCACGCCCCGGGCCTCGTCGACGAGCCCGTCGCGGTCGGTCGAGAACCCCAGCAGCGCCGGGAGCTGGCCCACGATCACCACGAGCACCACGCCGTTGAGGTAGCCCAGCCGGATCGGCTTGGACAGCAGGTCCGACACGAAGCCCAGGCGCGCCAGCCCACCGACCACCAGCACCACGCCGACCAGCAGGGCGAGCAGCCCGGCCAGCGCCACCCGCCGCTCCTCACCCCCGGCGCCCGCGGCGGCCAGGGGGACGATGGCGGCGGCGATGAGGGGTGCCAGCGCCGAGTCGGGGCCGAGCACCAGCACCCGCGACGGGCCCACGGCGGCGTAGGCGACCAGCGCGGCGACGGTGGCGTACAGCCCGGTCTCGGGCGGCAGGCCCGACGCCGTCGCGTACCCCATGCCGGCCGGCACGAGCAGGGCGGTCAGCAGCAGCCCGGCGCCGACGTCGTAGCCGAGGTCGCGGCGTCCGTAGCCGCGCGGCAGCCGGTGGCGGCGCTCCCGGCGCGTCCCCGACGCTCGGGTGTCACCGGTGGCGCCCTCGTGCATGGACGACAGGCTCTCATCCGAGCGCGATCGTCGGGCCGTAGGCCGGTCCCGCCGCCTCGCCCGCGGCGCGGGCCCGGCGGGTCACCGCCACCTCGGACAGCGCCAGCGACCAGCTGCGGTGGGGTCGCTGGGCGAGGATCTCGACCGCCTGGCCCAGCAGGGCGGGGGTGAGCCCCCGGTCGAGGAGCGTGATGTGCGGGGTCCACACCTCCGGCGCGGTGGTGCCGTCGGGACGACCGCCGGCGGTCACCACCGCGGCGTGGGTGCGGCGGTGCAGTTCGTCGAGCGCCCGGGTGCGGACGACCATCACGTGCAGCGACAGCTCGCTGTCGGCGTCGCCGCAGAACACGCCGTAGCCGTGCGCTCGCACCGCCACCGGGTCGAGGTCGCGCACCACCGGAGGCAGCGCCCTGCCGGCCGCCGCGGGGGCGAGCCCCGTGTACGACACCAGCGTGATGTGGGGGCGGCCGTGCGCCATCGCCGCCTCGTCGATGCCGAGGGCGTCCGCCAGGTCGTGCGACAGGCGGTCGACCTCGCGGTCGTGGTCGGCGTCGAGCAGGGCGACGAGGTGCTCCATCGCGCACGCCGTCGTGCTCAGGCGCCCCGGGCCCGCTCGAGCAGCAGGCGCCGCTCGGCACGGGCGATCGCCCGGCGGGCGGGCTCGGCCGCGTCCGGGTTGACCGAGATCGAGGTGATGCCGTGGCGGACGAGGAGCTCGGCGAACTCCGGGCGGTTCGACGGCGCCTGGCCGCACAGCGACGACGTGATGCCGGCGGCGCGACTGGCCTCGATGATCCGGCGGATGGCGTCGAGCACCGCGTCGTCGGACTCGTCGAACAGCTCGGCGCAGATCTCCGAGTCGCGGTCGACGCCCAGCACCAGCTGGGTGAGGTCGTTGGAACCGATCGACACGCCGTCGATGCCCATGGCCGCGTACTCGGGGATGCGGTAGACGACCGACGGGACCTCGGCCATCACCCAGCGGTGCAGGCCGCGCTGGCGCCCGAGCGGGTGGGCGTCGATGGCCTCGAGGCAGGCCTCGAGCTCCCAGCGCGTGCGGACGAACGGGATCATCAGGTGGAGGTTGGGGGTCTCGTCGCGCACCCGGGCGATGACGTCCAGGTCGAGCGCGAACACCTCGGGATCGCGGATGTAGCGGTAGCAGCCGCGGTAGCCGATCATCGGGTTGCCCTCGACCGGCTCGAACTCGTCGCCGCCGGTGAGGCCGCGGAACTCGTTGGTGCGGAAGTCGACGGCCCGGTACACGACGGGCCGGGGCGCGAAGGCCCGCGTGATCCGCAGCACCGACGCCGCCATGCGGTCGACGAACTCGGCGCGCCGGCCCGTGGCCAGCAGGTGCTTGGGATGCTCGCCGGCCAGCGCGTCGGTGATCATGAACTCGGCCCGGAGCAGGCCGACGCCGTCGACCGGCAGGGCGGCCACCTCCTCGGCGTGCTCGGCGATGGCCAGGTTCACGTACAGCAGCGTCGCCGTGGTCTCGGCGGCGGCCGCCGGCCCGGCACCGGTGGGGGCGGCGGGGGTGGCCGGGACGATGTTGGGGGGCGCGACCTCGGCGCCCTCGCGCACCTCGCCCGCCGTGCCGTCGACGGTGACCATCTCGCCGTCGCGCAGCACCGTGGTGGCCGACCGGGTGGCGACCACGGTGGGCAGGTGCAGCTCGCGCCCGATGATGGCGGCGTGGCAGGTGACCCCGCCGCCGTCGGTCACCAGGGCGGCGGCCCGCCGCATGGTGGGCACCCAGTCGGGGTTGGTCATGGGCGCGACCAGCACCTCGCCGGCCACCAGGCTGGCGCCCTCGCTCGGCGAGCGCAGCACCCTCACCGGCCCGACTGCCGTGCCCGGTGCCGCCGCCAGCCCGCTCGCCAGCACCGTGCCCGCGGGCTGCAGGTCACCGGTGGGGCCGCCGTCGCCGAGGGTGGTGATCGGTCGCGACTGCACGATCGAGACCCCGTCGTCGCCGATGGCGAACTCCACGTCCTGGGGGGTCCCGTAGTGACCCTCGATCGCGATGCCGAGGCGGGCGATCTCGAGGATCGTCTCGTCGTCGAGCACGCGGCGCGCCTGCTCGTCCGGTGGCACCGGCAGCTGCTGGTCGCGGCCGTCGGGGCCGCGGACGATCTTGTGGGCCTTGGTGCCGATGTGGGCCTGCACGACCCGGGGCCCGTCCTTGGCGACGACGTAGGTGTCGGGCTCGACCTGCCCGCCGACCACCACCTCACCCAGGCCGAACGCCGCCTCGATCACCATGCGCCCGCGGTCGCCCGAGGCCGGATCTGCCGTGAACATCACGCCCGAGGTGCGCGAGTCGACCATGCGCTGGACCACGACCGCGATGGCGGGCTCGTCGGCCAGCGCCTGGGTGGCCCGGTAGGCGACCACCCGTGGGCTCCACAGCGACGCCCAGCAGTCGACGATGCGGCGCACCAGGTCGTCGTCGCCGCTCACGTTGGTGAACGTCTCGTTCATGCCGGCGAACGACGTCGAGGCGGTGTCCTCGGCGGTGGCGGAGGACCGGACCGCCACCAGCTCGGCCCGTCCGATCCGTCCGTACGCGTCGAGCACCGCCTGGCGCACCCGGTCGGGCAGGCCCGCCGATCGGACCAGCGACCGCAGGTCGTCGGCCGCCCGGGCGAGCGCAGCGCTGTCGTCGACGTCGAGCGACCGCACCCGCTCCTGCAGGGCGTCGCGGACACCGGCCTCGTCGAGGGCGTGCAGGTAGGCCTCCGCCGTGACGACGAAGCCCGCCGGCACCGGGAAGCCCGCCCCGGTCATCTCGCCGAGGTTGGCGCCCTTGCCCCCGACGCGGTCGACGTCGCCCCGTCCCACCTGATCGAACCACGCCACGAAGCGCCCGCCGTCGCCGGTGCCGGGCGTGCCGGGGGTGCCGGGCGTTGACAGGTCGTGCGTGCCGGTGGTCATGGCTACAGCGTCCGTCGTGGGCGGCGAAAAGCCAAGGGACCAACGGCCCAGGTCCCGCGCCGTAGGGTCAGGGGCGTCCACCGGCGCAAAGGAGCCACCGTGCCCGCACCCTTCACCGAGGTCCTCGTCCCCCTCGACGGCTCACCCGCCGCCGAGCGGGCGCTCGTCCCCGCGCTCGAGCTGGTGGCGCGCACAGGGGTGCCGTTGCGGATCCTCACCCGCGTGCTGCCGGGCGAGGAGGAGAGCTCGGCCCGGTACCTCGTCGAGCTGGCCGACCGGCACGCGGCGGCCACCGATGTCGAGAGCGAGATCGTCAGCCGCGAGGCGATCCCCGACGCCATCCTCGACGGACTGGCGCCCGGGTCACTGGTCTGCATGTCGTCGCACGGCCGGGGCGGACTGGCGCGCGCGGTGATGGGCAGCGTCGCCGAGGCGCTGCTGCGGCGCCTCGACCGGCCCGCGCTGGTCATCGGCCCGCACGTGGTCGACGAGGTGGGATTCACCGGCCGCATCGTCGCCTGCCTCGACGGGTCGGACGCCGCCGAGCGCACGCTGGCCCCGGCGCAGCAGTGGTCCCAGGCGCTGGGGCTGCCGCTCTGGCTCATGGAGGTCCGCGACCCCGACGTGGTGCCGCCGGCGTACACGGCGACCGGTGACGTCACCGAGGGCGGGTACCT
>JAFGPU010000475.1 GCA_016936035.1 Acidimicrobiales bacterium | reverse complement strand
GCCGAGGTCGTGTTCAACATGACCGTGATGGAGTACCTGACCCACGGCTGGGATCTGGCCGTCGGCACCGGCCAGCCGGTGCCGTTCACCGAGGCCGAGGCCGAGGCGGTGCTGCGCCGGGCCGAGCGCACGCTCCCACCGGAGTACCGGGGCGGCAGCATGCCCTTCGGCGAGGTCGTGCCCGTGCCCGACGATGCGCCGGCGGTCGACCGGCTGGCCGGATTCATGGGCCGCGATCCCGCCGCCGTGGGCTGACCGGCGCCTAGGGACCCCGGCGCTCCACGCGCGCTCGGCCTCAGCTGTTCACGGCGTCGGGCCGGCGCGTCCGCGCCAGTGCGAGCACCTCGTCGACCGACCACTGGTCGTCGACGTGCGTGCCGTCGTGACGGGCGACGACCCGGCCGTCGGGGCCGACGAGGATGTCGGTCGGAAGCCCGTACCGGCCGCCGTGCGGGGTGAGGGGCGGTGGCGCCTGCCGGTCGCGGACGATGGCCACCAGGCTGTGCCCGACCGCCCGGACGATGGGCCACCAGGCCCGCGGGTGGAGCAGCGCCCGGGGCGACGACTCGACCCCGAACTCCCGGTAGATCCGCTTGTCCGGGTCGGCGACCACGGTGAAGGGCAGGTCGCTCTCGTACCGGCGCAGATCGTCCGCGGTCGAGTGGAACAGCACCACCTCGCGTAGGCCGGCGGACTCGATCTCGTCGTGCCGCCGCACGAACGAGCGCAGGTGCAGGTTGCACACCGGGCAGCCGGCGAACCGGCGGAACTGCAGGTGGACCAGCCGGTCGGCCTGCGGGATCGTCACCGGCTCGCCGGTCAGGGTCTGGAGCCGGCGGGCGGGGATCGTTGCGCCGACGTCGATCGTCTTCGTGTGCACGGCCATCGGGACCTCCGGGTTCAACGTGAGCGTACGGTGTACTCGTACGGACGCCAGTGTAAGGAGTACGGCGTACGCTTCCACCCGATGCCCCGCCCCCGGTCTCTCACCCCTGCCCGCATCGCGGCCGCCGCCCTGGCCGTCGTCGAGCGCGACGGACTGAGCGTGCTGTCCATGCGGGCGGTGGCGGGCGAGCTCGGCGTGGGGGCGATGACGCTCTACCGGTACGTCGACGGTCGCGTGCAGCTCGAGGGGCTGGTCGTCGACCTCGTCCTGTCGTCGGTGGACGTCAGCGTCGAGCACGGCGACCCGTGGCCCGAGCAGCTGGCGGTTCTGGCCGAGCGCGTCCGCGAAGCGGTCGGTGATCGGGCGGCGATCGTGCCCCTGCTGCTGACCCAGCGGCACGCCACCGCCAGCACCGTGCGCTGGGGGGAGGCCGTGCTCGGGGTGCTCACCGAGGCCGGCTTCGCTGCGGAGGAGCGGGTGATCGCGTTCCGCACGGTGCTGGCCTGGCTGCTGGGGGCGATCCAGGTCGAGCACCTCGGCCCGCTGTCCGGGGCGGGCACGGACGCCCTGGCCGGACTCCCGGCCGACCGCTTCCCCCACCTGGCCGAGACCGCATCGCACGCCCGGGGCATGTCCGCCGACGTCGAGTTCCGCCGGGGTTTGGCCATCGTCCTCCGCGGGCTGGTCGCCGCCGCGCCGGAGGCCTAGACGGCCCTAGGCCGGGCTGTCGACGCGGTCGACCACCGCGTCGGTGTGCTCGGACTCGTTGGCGCAGTGGGCGCAGCAGTAGAAGCGGCCCGCGACCTCGACCCCGTGGCCGATCACCTTGCAGCCGCAGTGCTCGCAGATCGGCGCGATCGCGTGGATGGCGCACTCGAAGCTGTCGAACGTGTGGTGCGCCCCCGCCGCCACCACCTCGAAGGACTTGTCGTAGTCGTTGCCGCAGACCTCGCATCGGGCCATGGTCGGGACCTCCCGCTGTTCGTCGACGCCCCAGCCCTACCCGGGCACCCCTGCGCTGACACGCCCCGTACGGCGGCGGGTGCGGGCGGTTACCGTCTCCCTCGCTGGGCTCTCGGCGAAGGAGGGCATGGTGGACAGCGAGATCGTGCGGGGCATCGGCCTCATCGTCGTGCTCGGTGTCGGCCTGCAGTGGGTGGCGCACCTGGTGCGCATGCCCTCGATCGTGCTCTTGCTGGCCGGTGGGCTGGCCGTCGGCCCGGGCCTCGACCTGGTCGACACGGACGAGATCCTCGGCGACGCGCTGTTCCCGGTCGTGTCGCTGGCCGTGGGCGTGCTGCTGTTCAACGGGGCGATGGAGCTGCGGTTCACCGACCTGCGGGGTGGTGCCCGCACGCCCGTGCTACGCCTGGTCACGGTGGGCGCCCTCGGCACCTGGCTGCTCACCGCCGCAGCGGTCCACGTGCTGTTCCACGAGCCGGTGCGCGTGTCGCTGCTGCTCGGCGCCATCCTCGTCGTGTCGGGCCCCACGGTCGTCGGACCCGTGCTGCGCCTGGCCCGGCCCACCGACCCGACCGGCACGATCGCCCGGTGGGAGGGCATCATCATCGACCCCATCGGCGCCACCCTGGGGCTGTTCTGCGTCAACGCCTTCTTCGTCGCCGAGCTGACCCCGGGTGAGGTGTGGAGCGACGTCGTCGTGGTGGCGCTGGCGGGGGTGGTCGCGGGGCTCGCAGGCGCCGCGCTCCTGGTGCTCGCCCTGCGGCGGCTGTGGGTGCCGGACGAGCTCGAGGTGGCCGTGGCCCTCATGGTCGTGGTCGCCGCGTACGTCGTCGCAGAGGGCGTGCGCCCCGAGGCCGGCCTGTTCGCGACCACGACCATGGGGCTGGCCCTCGCCAACCAGCGCATCGCCCCCGTGCGGCAGCTGCGGGTGTTCGGCGAGCCGATCGTCGTGCTGCTCATCGGCACGCTGTTCATCGCCCTCGCCGCCCGGGTCGAGGCCGACCCGCTGATCGAGCACCTGCCCGAGGCGCTGGTGCTGGCGGCGGTACTCGCGCTGATCGTCCGGCCCCTGGTGGTGGCGGCATCCACCGCCCGTCATCCGTCGCTGACCGGGCGTGAGCGCGCCTTCCTCGCCTGCCTGGCGCCGCGGGGCATCGTCGCCGCGGCCACCGCCGCCCTGTTCACCCTGCGGCTGGAGCAGATCGGTGAGCCGAGCGAGGTGCTCGTGCCCGTGACCTTCGCGGTGATCATCGTGCTGGCGCTCGTGTACGGGCTCGGGGCCCCGCCGGCGGCTCGGCGGCTCGGCGTCGCCCAGCCGCGCCCGCGCGGTGCGCTGGTCGTGAGCGGGCAGCCGTGGGCGATCGGGCTGGCCGCCGAGCTGTGCCGCCAGGGCGTGCCGGCGGTGCTGGTGGCCCGGGGCCGCGCCGACCTCGAGGACCGGGACGACCTCCCGTTCGTCGTGCACACCGGGCTGTTCCGCGAGCTGTCTCCGTCGGGGCTGCTCGACGACGTCGCCGGCGCCGTGATCGCCTCGCGCGACGACGAGGCCGACCTGCTGGCGCTGGG
>JAFGPU010000474.1 GCA_016936035.1 Acidimicrobiales bacterium | reverse complement strand
TCAACTGGCTGCTGAGCAGCTTCGTCGACGACACGGCCGGCGTCACCGACGCCATCGCCGTCTCGTCCGACGGCATGCTGATCGCCCGGTCCAGCACCCTCGACCACGAGGCGGGCGAGCAGCTCTGCGCCATCATCTCGGGCTTCGCCAGCCTGGCGCAGGCGGCGGATCGGGCGATGGACGCAGACGGCGTCGAGCGGGTCATCATCGCGATGCAGAGCGGGTTCCTGTTCGTCAGCGCCATCGCGGACGGCAGCTGCCTCGGCGTGGTCGCCACCCGCGACTGCGACGTCGGCTCGGTCGGCTACCAGACGACCGACCTCGTCAGCCGCGTGGGGCAGTTGCTCACGCCTGCGCTGCGCGAGGAGCTGAAGCAGCTGGCGTCGCCCGGCTGAACCCGCGCCACCAGGGCTGCGAGGAGTCTGCCGGGCAACCGTTCTCGCTGGTCCGAGGTGAGAAGGGCTGCTAGGGCGTTCCGGCCCCGACGGCGACCGACCGCGCCCACGCGTAGTCGGCCTTGCCGGCGGGGGAGCGGACCACCTCGTCGACCCAGCAGAACGCCTTGGGGACCTTGTAGCCCGCCAGGGAGCGGCGGCAGTGGGCGCGCATCTCGTCGTCGGACGGGCGGGGCCCTGCCCCCGACCGCGATGACATGACGGCGACGATCTCACTGCCCCAGCGCTCGCTGGGACGACCTGCGACGACCGCGTCGCCGACGGCGGGATGCGCGGTCAGCACCTGTTCGACCTCTTCGGCGAACACCTTCTCGCCGCCGGTGTTGATGGTCACCGAGTCACGACCCAGCAGGTCGATCGTGCCGTCGGCGAGGAGGCGCACCCGATCGCCGGCGACGGCGTGCCTGATGCCGTCGACGACCGGGAAGGTCGCCGCCGTCCTGGCCGGATCGCCCAGGTACCCGAGGGGCACCCGCCCGGCCTGGGCGAGCCAGCCGACCTCGTCGTCTCCCGGTGCCAGCCGGCGGGTCCGGTCCTCGGACAGGACCACGGCGGTGCGCTCGGGCCGGAAGGCGGACGACTCGGCACCCGACACCGCCTGCCGTCCCGTCTCGGACGAGCCCAGCACGTCGACGATGCGCAGGCCCGGGATGCGCTCGACGAGGCGCCGCTTGATCGGCGGGGACAGCACGGCCCCGCCCGACAGCAGGAACCGCAGGTCGGACAGGTCGTAGTCGTGGGCGTCGAGCTCGTCGAGCAGCGGGCGGGCGAACGGATCGCCCACGATCTGGAGGGCGCTGACGCGTTCGCGCTCGCACGTGGCGAGCACGTCGGCGGGATCGAGGCGCGTCGGGTCGTCCTGGACGACGACCGTGCCACCGGAGATCCAGGCCGAGATGGCGTTCCAGTGGGCTGCACCGTGCATGAACGGCGCCGAGGGCAGGCTGCGCAGCCCCGCCCGCGAGCAGGCGGCGTCGACGATGTCGCCGACGCTGCCCCGGACGCCCAGCGCCGTGGCGAGGAAGTCGCCTTGGCGCCACAGCGTGCCCTTGGGCATGCCCGTGGTGCCGCCCGTGTAGAGGATGTAGCGGTCGTCCGGTGACAGGCCCTGGGGCGCGACCGGCGTCGCGTCGGCCACGGCGTCTGCGTACCAGCGGGCGCCGGGCAGTAGGGCGGCCCCCGAGCCGTCGTCGACCTGGAGCAGCAGCCGGAGGTCCGGCAGCTCGCCGACCACCTCGGCCAGCGTGGGCGCGAATGCGCCGTGGTACACGACGGCCACGGCGCCGCTGTCGCGGAGCACGTAGGCGAGCTCGGAGGCGACGTAGCGGTAGTTGACGTTGACGCCGACCGCCCCGGCCTTCCACGCCCCGAGCATGCCCTCGAGGTACTCGTGGCCGTTGTGCAGGTAGAGCGCCACGTGGTCGTGCGGCGACTCCCACGCCGCCCACGGCGCCCCCGCCCGTGGCGGTCGACGGCCCACCCCCGCAGCGGACAGCGCCGCGGCCAGGCGGCGGGTGCGGTCGGTGACCTCGGCCCACGTGCGGCGGATGCCCCCGGCGACGATGCACTCGCGGTCGGGCACCGCGGCGGCGATGGCCTCGTGGAGGGCTGCGACGTTGTGGTCGTGCGCCGAGGCGCCGCCCGGCGCGCCGTTCATCCGTCGCGCCGTTGGAGGAGCAGGCTCTGGACGGCCCGCCCGAGGCGACCGTCGGCGTCGAACACGGCGCTCTCCGCCATGGCCATGCCCTGGTCGCTGGGCAGGGTCAGTGCGTCGAGCCCGATCCACTCGCCCACGGGTGGGCGGGCGAGGTGCAGGGTCAGGTCGGGGTTGAGGAAGATCCAGCGGTCGAAGGGCAGGACCCAGGAGATGCCGTTGCAGAAGTCGGCGGCCGCCGCAGCCCGCTGGACACCGCTGGGCACCTCGTCGCCCACCACCGGCCGGCGCAACCGGAACCACGCCTTGGCCGGCCCCGGCCGGTCGGCGCCACCGTCGAGGAAGCGCACCTCGACGCCGGTGCGGTGGAACGCGGGTTGGTCGTCCTCGCCGAAGCCGAACGGCTGGGGCTCGCCACCGGCGGGCCCGGGCTCGAGGAACGCCAGGTGCCCCTCGCCGGTGGCGAGGTCGGCGCGCCGCACCGCCACGGCGTGGGCGCGCACCACCTCGACCTCGAAGTCGCCAGCGCTCACCGACACCGTGATGCCGAGCACGCGCCGCCCGGGGCGCGGCACCATGACGTCGACGGCGAGGCGCTCCAGCGGGACGGGGCGCATCAGCTCGACGGTCAGGCGGGTGACGCAGAACTCGTCGCC
>JAFGPU010000078.1 GCA_016936035.1 Acidimicrobiales bacterium | reverse complement strand
CCGGCTGACCCCGCCGCCCCGCCCTCCGTCCTCCACCACCCATCGTCTCCCCGACACGCGAGGTACCCACCATGTCCACCGTCGATCTGACCCATGCCACCTTCAAGGACAGCGTCGAGCGCGAGGGCATCGTCCTCGTCGACTGGTGGGCGTCGTGGTGCGGCCCCTGCCGCGTCTTCGCCCCGGTGTTCGAGGCGGCTGCCGCCGAGCACACCGACGTGACCTTCGCCAAGGTCGACACCGAGGCCGAGCAGCAGTTGGCCGGCGCCGCCGGCATCATGTCGATCCCCACCCTCATGGCCTTCCGCGACGGCATCCTCGTCTTCTCGCAGCCAGGCGCCCTGCCGGCCCCGGCGCTCGAGGACCTCATCAGCCAGGTGCGGGCGCTCGACATGGACGAGGTCCGCGCCCAGCTGGTCCAGGCCGCGTCGTGATCGACCGGCCGTCCGGCTCGGTGCGGGGGGCGACCCGCTGATGTGCTCGAGCTCTCGCTACCTGCTCGTCGGCGGCGTGCTCGGCGTCCTGGTGTCGACCCTGACCGGCAGCACCGGCGCCGGGTGGCTCGCGGCCGCGGTCGGCGTCGTGGCGCTGCTGGTCGCCGAGCGCCGGTACCCGGGCCGCTTCGGCGGCGGGTCCTGCGCGCTGCCCGCCTCGACCGACGCAGCCGCCGGTGGCCGGGCGGCCACGACGCCGCCGGCTGACGCCCCGGCTGGCGCCGAGGTCGGCGAACCGGCTGGTGCCCCGGTCGTCCCGGCCGGCGAACCGCCGGCCCCGCCGCAGCCCTCGCGGTAGCCGGACCACGCGGCGCGCCGGCGTTGCGTGGCAACGGGTAGACACGTGTCTATACTCGTGTCATGACCTCGACCACGGTGACGAGCGGGCGGCTGGCGCGACTGGCGAGCTGGAGCTCGTCACACCGCCGGCTGGTCGTGCTCATGTGGGTCCTCGTCGTCGCGCTCGGCCTGGTGGTCGATCGGGCGCTCGAGCCCGACTTCCGCAACGACCTGTCCGTGCCCGGCACCGACTCGCAGCAGGCCTTCGACATGCTGCACGAGCGGTTCCCCGAGCGGGCGGGCGACAGCATGCAGGTCGTGCTGCACGACCCGGCGGGCCTCGACGACCCGGACGTGCGGGCGGCGGTCGATGCGAGCATCGGCGAGATCGAGGCGCAGCCCGACGTCGCGGACGTCCGCTCGCCCTACGGCCCCGGCCCCCAGTCGATCTCCGAGGACGGCACGATCGGCTTCATCACCGTGCAGTTCGACGAGCGGGCCAACGACCTGCCGAGCGACGCCGTCGACGCGGTCACCGACGCCACCGCGCCCATCTCCGAGGCGGGCGTCCAGGTCGAGTACGGGGGAGCACCTGTCGAGACCGAGCAGGGTCCCAGCGGCAGCGAGGTGATCGGACTCGCGGCGGCGGTGATCGTGCTGCTGCTGGCGTTCGGCTCCGTCATCGCCATGGCGGTGCCCCTGGTGACCGCCGTCTTCGCGCTCGGGCTGGGCATCTCGCTCGTCGGGCTGCTGACCAACTGGGTGTCCATCGGCACGTCCGGCCCGGTGGTGGCGGCCATGATCGGTCTGGGCGTGGGCATCGACTACGCCCTGCTCATCGTCACCCGGCACCGCGAGAACATGGCCCGGGGGTACAGCGCCGCCGAGTCGATCCCGATCGCGCTGGCGACCGCCGGCCGGTCGGTGCTCGTCGCCGGCGGCACCGTCATCGTGGCGATCCTGTCGCTGTACCTGATCGGCATCGACTTCGTCGCCGGCATCGGCCTGGCCAGCGCGATCACGGTCGCCACCACGCTGGTGGCCTCGGTCACCCTGCTTCCCGCCATCCTCGGCTTCGCCGGCGACAACATCGACCGCTGGCGCCTGCCGGGGCTGCACCACCACGGCGGCGCCGAGGGCACCAGCTGGTGGCACCGCTGGACGGGCGCCATCCAGCGCCGCCCGTGGGTCGCGTTCGGCGCGTCGCTCGTGGTCCTCCTCGTGCTCGCCGTGCCGCTGCTGTCCATGCGGCTGGGCTCCGCCGACGCCGGCGCCAACCCCCCGGACACCACGACCCGCAAGGCGTACGACCTGATCGCCGAGGGCTTCGGCCCCGGGTTCAACGGCCCGCTCCTCGTGTCGGTCGAGCTTCCCGGGTCCGAGGCCCAGGACCAGGCCGCCCTCGACGAGATCACGACCGGCCTGCGGGCGACCGACGGCGTCACCGCGGTCGCGCCGCCCCTGGTCAACGAGGGCAGCGACGCGGCGGTGATCTCGGTGATCCCCGACGGCTCGCCGCAGGACGAGCGCACCGAGGCCCTCGTCCACCAGCTGCGCGACGACCTGCCCGGCGAGTCCAGCGACACCCCGGCCTACGTGGGTGGGCCGACCGCGGTCGCCATCGACCTGGCCGACAAGCTGGCGACCCGGCTGCCTGTCTTCATGGCCGGCGTGATCGGCCTCAGCTTCCTGCTGCTGATGATGGAGTTCCGCTCGGTGTTCGTGCCCGTGAAGGCCGCGCTGATGAACCTGCTGT
>JAFGPU010000077.1 GCA_016936035.1 Acidimicrobiales bacterium | reverse complement strand
GTGCCGAACTGCAGCCGGGCGCCGAAGCGGTCGGCGATCGCCGCGACGTCGGGACCGCCACGCGCCGCACCACGCCCGGCCCGACCGCCGGAACCACCGAGCAGCCGGTCGACCTCGGCACGCGTCTCGGGGTCGGGATCCTCGTCGCGCCAGGCGAGCGCGGTCGCGACCAGCTGATCGCCCGGTGCCGGAGCGGGGGTCCGACGCTCGGTGCCTGTCACAGGCGGTCGACCACCTCGGCGAGCAGCGCGCCCATGCGCTCGGCGGCCTGCCGCCCCGCTGCCAGCACCTCGTCGTGCGCGAGGGGCTCACCGCTCAGGCCGGCGGCCAGGTTGGTCACGAGCGACAGCGCCAGCACCTCGAGGCCCAGGTGCCGGGCGGCGATCGCCTCCCACACCGTCGACATGCCCACCAGATCGGCGCCGAGCGTGCGCAGCATCCGGATCTCGGCGGGGGTCTCGTAGTGGGGGCCGGGCAGACCTGCGTACACGCCGTCGGCCAGCGTGGGGTCGACCTCACGAGCGAGCACCCGCAGGCGCAGCGCGTAGGCGTCGGTCAGGTCGACGAACCGGGCGGGGACACCGTCGGCCGGCAGGGCCCCCGCCACCGGCGACTGGCCGGTCAGGTTGAGGTGGTCGGCCACCAGCACGGGCTGGCCGACGCGCAGCCCCTCCCTGACCCCGCCGGCCGCGTTGGTCAGCACCACGACGCTGCACCCCGCGGCGTGCGCCATGCGCACGCCGTGCACGACGGTCGCGGGATCGTTGCCCTCGTAGCCGTGGACCCGCCCGAGGAAGGCCAGCACCCGCCGGTCGTGACCGGTGCGCAGCGACCGGACGGTGCCGCCGTGACCGGGGACCGTCGACTCGGGGAACCCCGGGAGGTCGGTGGCGGCGACCTCGGCCACCGTCTCCCCCATCTGCTCGGCGGCGGGCCGCCAGCCCGAGCCCAGCACCACCGCCACGTCGTGGCGCTCGACGTCGGTCGCCTTGGCCAGAGCGGCGGCCGCCCGGGTCGCGAGGTCGAACGGATCGGTCGGCGGAGCGAGCACGATCCGACCGTAGCGCCGGCGGCGAGGGCCGGGACGGGAGCGAGAGGCACCCGATTGCACGAATCGGCCACGAAGGGGGCTCCCCAGGAGGCAGATTGTTGCGGACGCGTCACAGCTCTTGTCGCGACGCACCGCATTCGCTCGTCGCGATGGGAGCGGTGACTAACGTGCCGGGCGTGACCTCCGAGGTCATGGGACGCTCGACCGGGGAGAACGGACGGATGATGCAACGACGACGGTTCACGGCCCTCGCCGCGATCGTGGCGCTGGCCCTCGTGGCCGCCGCCTGCGGTGACGACGACGACACCGAGGCAGGCGGCGACGGGGGTGCTGGTGGCGGCGACTTCACCGCTTGCCAGGTCACCGACACGGGAGGGGTCGACGACAAGTCGTTCAACCAGACTGCGTACAAGGGCATCGAAGACGCTGCCGACGAGCTCGGCTTCGAGCCCGACTACCTCGAGTCGCAGACCGAGGCCGACTTCGCCCCCAACATCGACGCGTACGTCAGCCAGGGCTGCGACCTGATCGTCACGGTCGGCTTCCTGCTGGGCGACGCCACCGCGGCCGCCGCCGAGGCCAACCCCGACCAGCTCTTCGCCATCGTCGACAACGACCTGTTCGACACCGCCGCCGAAGAGGACCGCAACTACGACAACGTGGCCGAGCTGGTCTTCTCCACCGACCAGGCCGCGTTCCTCGCCGGCTACGTGTCGGCGGCCATGAGCGAGACCGGAACGGTCGGCACCTACGGCGGCATCAACATCCCCACCGTCAACATCTTCATGAAGGGGTTCCAGCTCGGCGTCGAGCAGTACAACGAGGACAACGGCACCGACGTCGAGCTGATCGGCTGGGACAACGCCAACCCCGACGGCGGGCTGTTCACCGGCGACTTCGAGGACGAGGCCAAGGGGCGGGCCACCACCCAGTCGCTCCTCGACCAGCAGGCCGACGTCATCATGCCGGTGGCCGGCCCGGTCGGTCAGGGCACCATCGCCGCCATCGAGGCCGCGGGCAGCGACGCCAAGGTCGTCTGGGTCGACACCGACGGCTGCGTCTCGGTCGAGGAGAGCTGCGACCTGTTCCTGACCTCGGTCATGAAGAACATGGACGTGGCGGTCTACGACACCGCGATCGCGGCCGCCGAGGACGAGTTCGAGGGTGGCACCAACCTGGGCACGCTCGAGAACGACGGCGTGGGCATCGCCCCGTTCCACGAGTTCGAGGACGAGGTGCCCGACGAGGTCAAGGAGCGGCTCGAGGAACTGCGCCAGGGGATCATCGACGGCGAGATCCAGACGTCGCCCGATGCCTGATCGACAGCGCCGCCGATGAAGGTCGAGCTCCGGGGCATCACCAAGCGGTTCCCCGGTGGCGTGGTGGCCTGCAAGGGGGTGGACCTCGCCGTGGCGAGCGGCGAGGTCCACGCCCTGCTCGGCGAGAACGGCGCTGGCAAGTCCACGCTCATGAACATCCTCTTCGGCCTCTACCGAGCCGACGAGGGCCAGATCATCCTCGACGACGAACCGCTGACGGCGACCTCGCCCGCCGGCGCCATCGCCGCCGGCATCGGCATGGTGCACCAGCACTTCATGCTCGTGCCGGTGTTCAC
>JAFGPU010000473.1 GCA_016936035.1 Acidimicrobiales bacterium | reverse complement strand
CGTGCAGCTCGGCCTGCATCTGCTTGTTGATGGCGTTGCGCACCGCCGGCCGGTCGAGCGACACCCAGGCGATGCCGTCGTCCTTGGTCACCGACAGCGTCTCGTAGCTGGTCATGGCCGGAGCTTACGGTCGGGCGCCCGCACGATCTGATTCCGCGTCAGATGTCACCGCGTGTGTTCGCGCCGATGTCGTCTGCCTCGGCGGGCTCGGCGCCCGAACACCTCCGCCGGGCCCCGGGGCCCAGAGGGCTTCGCTGCGAAGCAACTGGTCTCGCCGGTGCCGGCGGCGGTCCGTTGTTTCACCTTGTTCCGACATTGCCGGGGCGCAACTTTCGGAACAAGGTGAACGCGGCTTTGGCCGGGGGCGACGGTGGCCCGCTGGTCAGATGTCGTCGACCAGCCCGGAGGTGGGCGGGTCGACCTCCCCGGCGCCGTCCCAGTCGCAGGGCCGGCGATGACCCCGGACTCGTCCCCCGGGCGCTCAGGCGGGCCCGGCCAGCACGTCGCGGGCGCGCTCGACCCAGGTGTCGAGCTCGGGACTCGCCTCCCAGGCCGAGTCGAGCAGGAACAGGGCCGGGGTCGGGCAGCTGCACCCGATCTCGGACAGCACCGGCTTGAGAGTCAGCTCGCTCGCCAGCGCGTGGTGGGGCGACGCGCCGAGCATCAGGGCGATGGCGGTGGTGCCGTGCAGCTCGCCGGCGCCGAACTGGTCGAGGAACAGCTTCAGCAACCCGGTGTAGGTGGCCTTGTAGGTGGGCGACGCGACCACCACCAGGTCGGCGTCGCGCACCGTCCGCTTGGCGGCCTCGACGGCGGGGTCGCCCCAACCGAGCAGCGCCGGTCCCAGCTCGGCCAGCTCGATGACCGCCTCGGGCGGGGCGCCCGTGAGGCGCTGCACCACGAGCTCGGCCGCCTGGCGGGTGCGGGAGGCGGGCTTGGGGTTACCGACGACGACGACGGCCATGGGAGCGGTCACTCGCCCCGGGCGCGGGCCAGCAGGCCCCGGGCGATCACGAGTCGTTGGATCTCGTTGGTGCCCTCGCCGATGACCATCAGGGGGGCGTCGCGGTAGTAGCGCTCGACGGGGAACTCGGTGGTGTAGCCGACGCCGCCGTGGATGCGCATCGCCTCGGTGGCCACCTCGAGGGCGGTCTCGCTGGCGAAGAGCTTGGCCATGCCGGCCTCGACGTCGCAGCGCAGGCCGGCGGCCTTGCGCTCGGCGGCGTTGCGGGTGAGCAGCCGCGCCGCCTCGACCCGGGTGGCCATGTCGGCCAGCTTGAGCTGGATGGCCTGGTGCTCGCCGATGGGCTTGCCGAAGGTGGTGCGCTGCTGCGCGTAGGCGAGCGAGGCGTCGAGGGCGGCCCGGGCGACCCCCACCGCGCGCGCCGCGATGTTGATGCGCCCGATCTCGAGGACGCCGAGGATCTGGGCGAGGCCCCGTCCGGGATCGCCGACGAGGTTGGCGGCCGGGATGCGGTGATCGGCGTACGCCATCTCGACGGTCTCGACGCCCTTGTAGCCGAGCTTGCCCACCTGCTTGCTGACCGAGATCCCCTCGAACACCGGGCCCGGCTGCTTCTCGACCACGAACGCCGTGATGCCCTCGTCGGTGCGGGCGGCCAGGGCGACGATGCCGGCCCGCTCGCCGTTGGTCACCCACGCCTTCGTGCCGTTGAGCACGTACTCGTCGCCGTCGCGCTGCGCCCGGCAGGCGATGTTGCGGGTGTCGCTGCCGGCATCCGGCTCGGACAGCGACAGGGCGCCGCGCCGCTCGCCGGTGGCCATCGACGGCAGCCAGCGTTGCTTCTGCTCGTCGGTGCCGTGGTGCATCACGAGCGTGGCCGCCATGGTGTGGGTGTTGACGATGCCGGTGAGGCTCATCCAGCCCGCGGCCAGCTCCTCGATGATGCCGATGTAGGTGAGCAGATCGAGGCCGAGGCCGCCGTACGCCTCGGGGATGGTGACGCCGAACAGGCCCAGCCCGCGCATCCCGTCGACGATCTCGGCGGGGAACCGGTCCTCGCGCTCGAGCTCCGCGGCGACGGGCGCCACGTCGCGCTCGACGAAGCGACGGACGGTCTCGATGATCTCGCGCCGGACCTCGGGGTCGGTCCCGGCGGCTGCGGGGCTGGTCGTGACCATGGCAGGGAACAGTACCCGCGACCTGTGTTGACGTCGATCTCCCCAGCGGAGAACAATGTTTCCAATGGCGAGCCTGATGCACCACGCGCTCGAGCGGGCCGCCGCCCGGCTGGGCGATCGGGATGCCGTACGGGCGGGAGACGAGGCCTGGTCGTTCGGCGACCTCGACGGCCTCGCCAACGCGTTCGCCCGCCACCTCGTCGCCCGGGGCGTCGGACCGGGCGAGCGGGTGGCGGTCATGACCTCGAACCGGGTCGAGTTCGTCGCCACCGTCCACGCGATCAGCAAGGTCGGCGCCGCCGCCGTGCTGCTGAGCCCGGCCTGGAAGGCCGCCGAGGTCGACCACGCTCTCGGGGTGAGCGGCCCCCGCCACGCCGTGGCCGACGGCCCGGCCACCGCGCTGCTGGCCGAGCGCCTGGGACGCGACGCCGTGACCGACCTCGACGACCCGGCGACGGCCCGGTCGCTCGACGGCCACAGCCGCAGCCGGCCCGGCGGCGACGAGGCGGCAGACACCGACGACGTCGTCCTGGTCTTCAGCTCGGGCACCACCGGGCTGCCCAAGGCCGTCCGCCACACCCACCGATCGATCGGCCACGCGACCCGGCACTGGTGCGCGGCCCTCGGCCTCGGCGCCGACGACCGGTTCCAGGTGGCGACCCCGCCGTCGCACATCCTCGGGCTGCTCAACCTGCTCGCCGCCGCCGAAGCCGGCGCGACCGTGCGTCTGCACCGGCGCTTCGACCTCGACGAGGTGCTGCGCCGCATCGCCACCGACCGCATCACGCTCGAGATGGCGGTGGCCCCCATCGCGCTGGCCATCGCCAACCACCCGCGGCTCGAGGACCACGACCTCTCGTCCCTGCGCTACATCATGTGGGGCGCCACCCCCGTGACCGAGAGCGTCGCGGACGTCGTCACGCAGCGCACGGGTGTCCGCTGGCTGGCGGCGTACGGCGCCAGCGAGCTGCCGGTGATCGCCGCCAACCCGGTCGGCGACCCGTCCGCCTGGCGCCTCGACTCCGCCGGGCTGCCGCCCGCGGGTGTCGAGCTGCGCGTGGCCGACCTCGACACCGGCGCCGTCCTCGGCCCGGGCGAGACCGG
>JAFGPU010000076.1 GCA_016936035.1 Acidimicrobiales bacterium | reverse complement strand
TCGACCGACGGCTCGGGCTTCCCGTGCGCGTCGACAACGACGCCACCTGCGCTGCCTGGGGCGAGCACGTGGCGGGAGCGGCCCGCGGGGTCGTCGACGCCGTGCTGGTCACGCTGGGCACCGGCATCGGCGCCGGCCTCGTCGCCGACGGCGAGCTGGTCCGGGGGGCGCACGGCTTCGGAGGCGAGGCAGGTCACATGGTCGTCGACCCTCGTGGGCCCCGGTGCCCCTGCGGTCGGCGGGGCTGCTGGGAGCGCTTCGCCTCCGGCAGCGGGCTGGGGTGGCTGGGCCGGGAGGCAGCGGAGGCCGGCAGGTTCGCCCGGGGCATCGAGCTCGCGGGCGGGAGCGCCGAGGCGGTCCGCGGCGAGCACGTCACCGCTGCGGCGGCGGACGGCGATCCGGAGGCACTGGCGGTCGTCACCACCTTCGCGGGCTGGGTGGCGCTGGGCATCGCCAACCTCGTGACCCTGCTCGACAGCTCGCTGGTGGTCATCGGTGGTGGTCTCATCGAGGCCGGCGACCTGCTGCTCGAGCCCGTCCGGGCGGCGTTCTGGGCTCAGGTCATGGCGCCCGACGAGCGCGCCGACGTGCGCATCGTGGGAGCGTCGCTCGGCGAACGTGCCGGTGCCATCGGCGCCGCGCTGCTGGGTGGCCGGGAGGCCCTCGAGACGGTCGTCGCCACCGGCGGATCGTGACCGGCTGATCGGCGGACGGCGCCGGCGGACGGCAACGCTCGCTCTGGCTTCAGTGGGTGTCGGTGTGGCGCTTCCGGCAGTCGTCGATCTCCGTCAGCGCGGCGGCGACGCCCTCCCACCCACGCACGCTCGAGTGCTTCTCGGGCTCGAGCACCTTGTAGACCTCGAAGAAGTGCTCGATCTCGTCGATGAGGTGGGCGGGCAGGTCGGCCATGTCCTCGACCTGCTGCCAGCGGGGGTCGCCCGCAGGCACGCACAGGATCTTCGCGTCGGGACCGGCGTCGTCCTCCATCCAGAACACACCGACCGGCCGGGCCGTGATCCAGCACCCCGGGAAGGTGGCGTCCTCGAGCAGCACCAGGGCGTCGAGCGGGTCGCCGTCCTCGGACAGCGTGTCGGGGATGAAGCCGTAGTCGGCGGGATAGGTCGTGGCCGTGAACAGGCGTCGATCGAGGCGGAACACGTGGGCCTCGTGGTCGTACTCGTACTTGTTGCGGCTGCCGCGAGGGATCTCGATGACGACGTCGATCTCGGTGGTCACCCGCAGATGATCCCCGACGCTCCTGGTGGTGACCAACTCCCACCGGTGTCGCATGGGTCACGTCATGCGCCCGTGACCACGCTGCGCGGTCGTCGGCGAGACGGGCAAAGGCGGGGGTCCACCCCCAGGTGAGGGCTACCGTGGCGGCATGGAGTTCCGCCGCATCACCGGGTTGCCCCCGTACGTCTTCACGATCATCGACGGTCTGAAGATCGAGGCCCGGCGCGCCGGCGTGGACGTCATCGACCTGGGCTTCGGCAACCCGGACATCCCGTCGCCCGAGCTGGCGGTCGACAAGCTGTGCGAGGCGGCGCGCAACACCCGCAACCACCGCTACTCGGCCAGCCGGGGCATCCCCAAGCTGCGCCAGGCCTTGGCCGATCTCTACATGCGCCGGTTCGGGGTGCCGCTCGACCCCGAGCGCGAGGTCATCACGACCATCGGGGCCAAGGAGGGGTTCTCGCACCTCATGTGGGTGCTGCTGGGCCCGGGCGACGCCGCGCTGGTGCCGTCGCCGTCGTACCCCATCCACATCTTCGCCCCATTGTTCACGGGCGCCCAGGCACGCGAGATCCCGATGTCCACCGACGGCAACTTCATCGAGCGGGTGCGCGAGGCCTACGAGTACTCGTGGCCGAAGCCCCGCGTGATCGTGCTGAGCTTCCCTCACAACCCGACGACGGCCACCGTCGACCTCGACTTCTTCCAGGAGGTCGTCGACTTCGCCCGCGAGCGCGAGGTCATCGTCGTCCACGACAACGCGTACGCCGAGCTGGGTTACGACGGCTTCGAGCCGCCCTCGATCCTCCAGGCCGAGGGCGCCAAGGAGTGCGCGGTCGAGCTGTACTCGATGACCAAGTCGTTCTCGATGGCCGGGTGGCGGGTGGCGTTCCTCGCCGGCAATGCGGACGTGGTGCAGGCGCTCGCCAAGCTCAAGTCGTACCTCGACTACGGCAGCTTCCAGCCCATCCAGATCGCCGCCACCGTCACGATGAACGAGGCCAGCGAGGTGCCGCACGAGGTCCAGGCCATCTACCAGAGCCGGCGCGACGTCCTCATCGACGGCCTGCACCGCATCGGCTGGGACGTCCCCCGGCCTCGGGGCACGATGTTCGCCTGGGCGCCGATCCCGGAGGCGTACGCCGACCTCGGTTCGGTCGAGTTCGCGTCGATGCTGGTGCGTGAGGCCCAGGTCGCGGTGTCACCCGGGCTCGGGTTCGGTCCGGGCGGCGAGGGCTACGTGCGCTTCGCCCTCATCGAGAACGAGCAGCGCACCCAGCAGGCGGTGCGCAACCTGAAGCGCTCGCTCACGAAGCTCGGCTGAGCCGGCTGTGGCCCGTCAGCCGTACCCGGCCGGGTCGTCCGGCCGGTGCCCGGTCGACTCCTCGAGGCCGCGCCGCACACCGTTGGTGAAGGCGCTGAGGAAGTTGTAGACGTCGTCGGCCTGACGCCGCTGCTGGGGGGTGCGCACCGGTGGCGCCTGCGGCGCGG
>JAFGPU010000075.1 GCA_016936035.1 Acidimicrobiales bacterium | reverse complement strand
TGGCCCACGGGTAGTCGGCCTTGCCGCTCGGCGACCGCTGCATCCGGTCCACCACGTGCAGCTCGCGAGGCACCTTGTAGCCCGCGATCTTGGTGCGGCAGTGCGATTGCACCGAGGCCAGGTCGGCGGTCATGCCCTCGCGGGCCTGCACCACGGCTGCGACGCGCTGGCCCCAGCGCTCGTCCGGCACGCCCACCACCACCGCGTCGTACACCGCCGGGTGTGACTTCACCGCCGCCTCGACCTCCTCGGGGAAGATCTTCTCGCCCCCCGAGTTGATCGACTGCGACCCGCGCCCCAGCAGCGTCACCGAGCCGTCGGCCTCGACCATCGCGAGGTCGCCGGGGATGACGTAGCGCACGCCGTCGACCTCGACGAACGTCTCGGCCGTCTTGGCGGGATCGTTGTAGTACCCGAGGGGGATGTCGCCGGTGCGTGCCACCCGGCCGATCACCCCGGAGCCCGGCTCGACGGGGCGCATCCTGTCGTCGAGCACCACCGTGCCGGACACGGGCGTCACCGTCGGGCCGCCCTTCATCGCCGTCTTGCCCTTCTCGACCACGATGATGCCGTTGGCCCCGCCCTCGGACGAACCGATGGCGTCGGTCAGCACCAGGTCGGGGAAGCGTTCGAGGAACTGCTCCTTGAGCGACGGCGAGAACACCGCGGCGGTGGACGACAGCGAGATCAGCGACGACAGGTCGCGCGACGTGCTCGGCTCGTCGTCGAGGGCCTCGATGAGCGGGCGGGCCATGGCGTCGCCGGTCATCATCACCGAGTTCGCCTTCTCGGCCTCGACGAGGCGCCACACCTCGTGGGGGTCGAACTGGCCCATGAGCACGACCTTGTGGCCCATGAAGCTCTGTCCCATGACCGCCCACTGGGTGGCGCCGTGCATCAGGGGCGCGATGGGCAGGAACGTGAGGGCGAAGCCCATCTTCCTGCCCCGCTCGGCCAGGTCCTCGGGCTTCTGGGCCCGCTCGCCGCTCAGCACGTCGATGCCGCCGCCGAGGGCGAACAGCACGTCGGCGTGGCGCCACACGACGCCCTTGGGCATGCCGGTGGTGCCACCGGTGTAGAGGATGTAGCGGTCGTCGCCGGAGCGGGGGGCGAAGTCGCGATCGGGCGAGCCCTCGGCCAGCGCCTGCTCGTAGTCGTCGCCGATGACGAGGCGGTGCCGCAGGTCGGGCATGTGCCCGGCCACGCCGGCCACCCGGTCGGTGAAGGCGGCGTCGTGGATCAGGGCCTTGAGGTCGGCGTTGCCGAAGAGGTAGGCCAGCTCGTCCTCGACGTAGCGGTAGTTGATGTTGATCCACACCGCGCGCAGCTTGAAGATCGCCCACAGGCTCTCGATCCACTCGACCGAGTTCACGCCGTAGATGCCGACGTGGTCGCCGGGGCCGATGCCCTGGTCCGCCAGGTGGTGCGCCAGACGGTTCGCCCGCTCCTCCATCTGCGCGTAGGTGCGCCGCCGGCCGTCGGCCACCAGGTATTCGCGCTCGCCCCACGTGTCGACGGCGTGCTCGAACAGGTCGGCCAGGTTGAACTCCATCGTGTCCCTCGTCCCCTTGGCGTCCGCCGGCGTGCCCACCAATTTGTAGCGGACGTTACGGTTCGTGTCTATGCTCGCCGCATGCCCCGGCCCCGCCAGGCACGCAGCGTCGAGACCCGGGCCCGCCTGCTGTCCGCGGCCGCGACCATCATCGCCGAGCACGGCATCGAGGGCGCGTCGGTCGACGCCATCGCCGAGCGGGCCGAGCGCACCTCCGGCTCGCTGTACGGCCAGTTCGGCAGCAAGGACGGCCTCATCGTCGAGCTGCTCGACCAGTCCAAGGACGTCGTGGCGCAGAGCATGCTCGTCGACATCGAGGCGGCCACCACCCTCGACGAGCGCCTGGCCGCGATGTGGCGCAACTTCGCCGAGCCGCCCCCGGCCGCCCGCGACTGGGTGCGCTTCGAGCACGAGGTGTGGGTGTGGGCCAACCGACCGGGCAACGAGGACGCCAAGGCCCGGCTGGCGACGCGCTACCGCGACGAGTTCGCGACCCTCGCCGGTGCGCTCGACGACTGGGCGGCCGAGGGCCTGATCGCACCACCGGGACCCGTCGATCGGGTCGCGACGGTGGTGGTGAGCACGCTCATCGGCCTCGAGATGACCTACCGGCTCGACCCGTCGACCATCGACGAGCGATCGGTCGTCGCCGCGCTGCGCGGGATCCTGCGCGCCCGGGACGGCGCCGCCCCGCTCGCCGGCACCGCCACCCGCTCCGCCACAGGGGAGACCTGATGCAACTCACCGACATCGACCTGCTCGCCGACACCTGGGAGCGCGGCGTGCCCCACGAGGCGTTCGAGCTGTTGCGGCGCGAGGCCCCGGTGTTCCGGCACCCCGAGCCCGACGGGCCCGGCTTCTGGGCTGTCACCCGCCACGCGGACGTGGTCGGGGTCAGCCGCGACTCGGCGACCTACTCGTCGGAGCGGGGCAGCACGTTCATCGACGACCAGACCGACGAGGCGATGGCGCAGCTGCGCCTGAC
>JAFGPU010000472.1 GCA_016936035.1 Acidimicrobiales bacterium | reverse complement strand
TGCGCTACGAGCACCGGGACGGCGACGGCAGCCGCTTCGTGGTGGAGCTGCCCGCGGCGACGTGAGCCCGCGGTGACGTCGACCCGGTCGGGTACCGTCGTCGCCCGACGGCCCGAGGAGGATGGCGATGACCGGCGAGCGCGTCGATGTAGCGGTGGTGGGAGCCGGGTTCGCCGGGCTGACCGCGGCGCGGGCCCTGCACGAGGCCGGCCGGTCGGTGGTCGTGCTCGAAGCGCGCGACCGCGTCGGCGGGCGCACCTGCACCGAACACCACCACGGAACGTGGCTCGACCTCGGTGGCCAGTGGATCGGCCCTGGTCAGGACCGCATCGCCGCCCTCGTGGCCGAGCTGGGCTTCGCCACCTACCCGCAGCCCGACCAGGGTGACGATGTCGTGCTCGACGCCGACGGGCCCCGGCGCGTGCCCGACGTCGCCCTGGCCTTCACCGAGGACGAGCTGGGCGCCTACGTCGAGCTGGTGGCCGAGCTCGAGGCCATGGCCGACCAGGTGCCGCTCGACGCGCCGTGGCGCGCCCCCGAGGCGGCCGCCTGGGACGCCACCAGCCTGCGCGACTGGGTGCGGGCCTCGGACGTGCCACCCCGGGTGGCGGGGCTGTTCGAGGTGGGTGTGCAGGCCGTGTTCGCCGCGTCGACCGCCCAGCTGTCGCTGTTGCACGCCGCCCACTACGTGCACTCGGCGGGCGGCTGGTCGCGCCTGACCGACAACGCGGGCGGCGCCCAGCAGGACCGCATCGAGGGCGGGGTCCAGCCGGTGGCCGAGCGCCTCGCCGCGCTGCTGCCCGACGGTGCGCTGGTGCTGTCGGCCCCCGTCCACCGCATCGCGCAGCGCGACGACGGCGTCGAGGTGGCCACCCCCGAGACGGTGCACCGGGCCCGCCGGGTCGTCGTCGCCCTGCCCCCGACGCTCGCCGGTCGCCTCGACTACGCGCCGCCCCTGCCGGCCCAGCGCGACCAGCTGGTGCAGCGCACCCCCCAGGGATCGGTCATCAAGTTCCACGTGCTCTACGACACGCCGTGGTGGCGGGAGGCGGGGCTCTCCGGCATCACGCTCTGTCCCGACGAGCCCATCGGCGTGACCTTCGACGGCACGCCCCCCGCGGGCACGCCGGGCATCCTCACCGGGTTCTTCGAGGGCCCGGCGGCGGTCGCAGCCGGCCGGCGCAGCCCGGACGACAGGCGGGCCACGGTGGTGGACGTGCTGGCCCGCACCCTCGGCGAGCGGGCGCGCGACGTGCTCGACTACGTCGACCGCGACTGGTCGGCCGAGCCCTTCACCCGCGGGTGCTACGGCGCCCACCTGCCACCGGGCGCCTGGACCGTCTACGGACCGGCCCTGCGCGCCCCGGTGGGCCGCATCCACTGGGCGGGAACCGAGACGGCCGAGCGGTGGACCGGCTACATCGACGGCGCCATCGACAGCGGCCAGCGGGTGGCGGCCGAGGTGCTCGCCGCCCTCGACGGCTGACCATGTGCGACACCGTCTGCGTGCGCCGGCCGGACGGCATGCTGTTCGCCAAGTCGAGCGACCGCCCCCTCGACGAACCGCAGGTGCTGCGCTGGTTCGATCGCCGTGCCCCGGGCCCGGACCCGGTGCGGGTCACGCACGTGGCCGTGCCCGACGCCGGCGCCGCGGCACTGCTCGGCTCGCAGCCCACGTGGATGTGGGGGCTCGAGCACGGTGTCAACGAGCACGGCGTCGCCGTCGGCAACGAGAAGGTGTGGACGGTGGACGACCCGCGTGGGGTGCCGCCGGCCCTGCTCGGCATGGACCTGGTGCGCCTCGGCCTCGAGCGGGGGACCACCGCCGACGGCGCACTCGACGCCATGGTGGCGATGGTCGAGGCGCACGGCCAGGGCGGCAGCGGCGAGCACGGGCGCGACGAGCCCTACTGGTCGTCGTTCCTGGTGGTGGACGGCCGGGGCGGATGGGTGCTCGAGACCTCGGGCCGGTCGTGGGTGGCCGAGCCGGTCGATGCCGGCGCCGCCATCTCCAACCGCCTCACCCTGTCGACGGGCTGGACCCGGTCGTCCCCCGACGTCGCCGCCGGCGCGGACTGGGACCGGCGCCGTGCGCCCGAGGTCCCCACGGAGATCGCCGACCACCGCCTGGCCGCCACGCGCGCGTGCGTCGCCCGGGGCGCCGCGGTCACGCCGGCCGAGGCCGCGGCCCTGCTGCGCGACCACGGCAGCGGACCGTGGGGCGCGCCGGGTCGGGCCGGCGACGTCGGCGCGCCACCGCCACCCGCCGACGTGGGCGCCGACTGGTCGGGCGTCACGGTGTGCATGCACGTGCGCGACTACCAGTGCACCACGGCATCGATGGTCGCCGAGCTGCCGGCGTCACCCGGGGCGCCCCTGCGGGTGTGGGCGTCGCTGGGGACGCCGTGCAGCGCCGTGTTCCTGCCGGTGGCCGTGCTCGACGACCGGGGCCGGGGCGGCAGCGGTGTCGATGCCGTGGTGCCCGGGGTGCTGGGCGATGTCGACGTGTGGCGGGCCTTCGCCGCGCTCAGCCGACGGGTCGAGGCGCCCGGCGACCGCGGGGCGTCGGCGCTCGCGGCGGTCAGGGAGGTGCTCGACCCGCTCGAGTCGGCGGCCTGGGACGAGGCCGAGGGCCTGTGGGCGTCCGGTGCCGGCGGCGCGACATGGCAGGCGGCCGCCAACCGGTGGGACCACGACGTGCGGGCGGCCTTGACCGCCCTCACGCCCCGAACGG
>JAFGPU010000471.1 GCA_016936035.1 Acidimicrobiales bacterium | reverse complement strand
TCCTGCACCGTCGTGCCCGGGACCAGCACGCGCAGGCACTGGGCCCACAGCGCCCCGGCCCGGTCGCCCCGCCCGACGAACGAGCGCTGCAGGTTGGTGAGCATGCGGGCGACGACCGCCCGCGGGCCCACCGGGTCGAGGAAGCGCTCCTCGAACGGCGCTCGGGGCCCGTGCAACCGGGCGAACAGACGCCGGCAGCCGGCGCGATCGGTGACGGACCGGTGGAACGGGTCGACGAACACGTCGGGGTCGTCGACCGCGCGCACGACGAAGTGGCCGGGCATGCCCACCCCGTGCAACGCCACGCCCCGCCGACGCGCCACCTCGATGAGCACCACCGCCAGCGTGATGGGGATGCCCTGGCGCCGGTCGAGCACCACGTCGAGCAGCGAGTTGCGGGGGTTGGTGTAGTCGGCGGTGTCGCCGGTGAACCCGAGGTCGTCGAACAGGTGGGTGGTCACCGCCTCGAGCGTCGGCGCCGCGCAGCCCGCCGCCAGCGCGTCGAGGCGCGCCACCTGGTGCTCGACGTCGAGGTCCGGCCGAGCATGCGCGGCGATGAGCATCGCCCCCAGGTCGAGCCGGCATCGCTGCTCCGGGCCGCGCACCAGCTCGGCGAACCGGTCTGTGATGTCCACTGGACGGAACGCTAGCGGCGCGACCGGCCGGTCGCGACCCTGCGACCAGCGCTGGAGGGGTGACTCGCACCTGCTGCGAGCGTGCCGGACGTCATAGCGCCGCGTCCGTGCCGCTAGGTTGCCCCCATGTTCCCCGGTACGTATGCAGAGTCCCGGCCCGACCAGCCCGCGCTCATCATCGGGGGCACCGGTCAGGTCGTCACCTACCGCGAGCTCGACGCCCAGGCCAACCAGGTGTCGCGCCTCCTGCGGTCGATGGGCCTGCAGGTCGGCGACCACGTGGCGTTCTGCCTCGAGAACCATCCCCACTACCTGTCGCTGGCGTGGGGCGCCCACTACGCCGGCCTTTACTACACGGCGATGAGCTCGCGGCTCACCACCGACGAGATGGCCTACATCGTCGAGGACTGCGGCGCCCGGGCGTTCATCACCTCCGACTACAAGCGCGACCAGGCGTCCGAGCTGGCCGGCCGCCTGCACGACGACGTCGCGCTCTTCATGATCGACGGCACGGTCGAGGGGTACGAGTCGTGGGAGGAGGCACTCGCCGCGCAGCCACCCACCCCGCTCGACGAGGACCGGGTCGAGGGGCGGGACATGCTGTACTCCTCGGGCACCACGGGGCGCCCCAAGGGCGTCGAGGCACCGCTGCCGGGCGTGCCCCTCGGCACGGGCGATTCGATCCACCTCCTCGTCAGCGCCCTCTTCGGCGCCGACGAGAACAGCGTGTACCTGTCCCCCGCGCCGATGTACCACGCAGCGCCGCTGCGCTTCATGATGGGGTTCCAGCGCTGCGGGGCCACCGTCGTGGCGATGGAGCGGTTCGATCCCGAAGAGGCCCTGGCGCTGATCGAGAAGCACCGCGTCACCCACAGCCAGTGGGTGCCGACCATGTTCATCCGCATGCTGAAGCTGCCGGCCGAGGTGCGCGAGCGCTACGACCTGTCCTCGCTGAACGTGGCCATCCACGCCGCCGCCCCGTGCCCCGTCACGGTCAAGGAGCAGATGATCGACTGGTGGGGCCCGGTGCTGCACGAGTACTACGCCGGCACGGAGGGCAACGGGTTCGTCTACTGCAACAGCGAGCAGTGGCTCGAGCACAAGGGCACGGTGGGCCAGGCGCTCATGGGCGAGGTCCACATCGTGGGCGACGACGGCGAGGAGCAGCCGCCGGGCGAGCCGGGCACCGTCTACTTCGCCAGCGGGGCCGAGTTCAGCTACCACAACGACCCCGAGAAGACCGCCGAGTCACGCGATCCCAAGGGTCGGGGTTGGACCACCCTCGGTGACGTCGGCTACCTCGACGAGGACGGGTTCCTCTACCTGACCGATCGCAAGGCCTACATGATCATCACCGGCGGTGTGAACGTGTACCCGCAAGAGGCCGAGAACGTGCTCGCGGTGCACCCGAAGGTCGCGGACGTCGCTGTGCTCGGCGTCCCCAACGACGACTTCGGCGAGGAGGTCAAGGCGATCGTCGAGCCGGTCTCGATGGACGAGGCCGGCCCCGAGCTCGAGCGCGAGCTCATCGCCTACTGCCGCGAGCACCTGGCGGACGTGAAGTGCCCGCGCACGGTCGACTTCCGCACCGAGCTGCCGCGCCACCCGACGGGCAAGCTCTACAAGCGCCTGCTCAAGGACGAGTACTGGGCGGGCCACCAGAGCAAGATCATCTGAGCTCCCCGCGCGCGACGCCGGCCCGTCAGTCCGGCGGGTCCGACAGCGGGGTGCGCCCGCCGAACCCGTCCTCGGGCCAGTGCCACCACGTGACGGCGTCCTCGCCTGCGAGCCAGCACAGCCAGTACCACCGGCCGCTCGGCGCCCGGGCCGGGAAGTCGACCAGTCCCCGGGCGATGTCGCGCAGCACGATGCCCTCGGCCGCCAGCTCGTCGATGCACGACTGGATGGCGCTCGGATCGGCTGGCACGACGCCGTGGCCGTTCTGCCGCACCAGCCGGGCCCGCCGCTGGGCGAGCCGGCGGTAGTCCTCCCACTGGGCCATGGCCCGGGCGACGACCTCGGCCACCCAGGTCAGACGGGCGTTCGCCTCGTCGACGGTCCACGACCGCACCGGGACGTCCCCGGAACCTGCCTGCTCGTCATCGGATCCCACGCCGTGCAGCGTTGCCGGTCGTCCCCCGTCTCGCCAGATCGCCTCCGGTGGCCTGGCCGCCGCACCCTCGCGACCGGGGCGCGACTGCACCCAGAGTGGCCCTGCAAGCACGCGACCGGGGGATCTGGCACAATGTCCAGCGCGCCGGGGGAATGCGGCGCAGCGGGAATCACGTGACCAGCGGGCGGCACCTGGGTCGGCCGGCCCGCCGTACCGGCTTCGGTACGACCACGTCTGCTGGCAAGGGGGAGATATGCGCCGGGTCCCGATCCGGATGAAGCTCGCGGCGGCCCTGACCGTCCCGATGCTGGGGTTGTTCCTCATCACGGTCGTCGAGATGGTCGAGACCAGCCGCGAGGTCGACGACGTCCGCAGCCAGACCGCGCTCGCCCGGGGGGCGCTCGGCCCGTCCGGGCTCATCACCACGCTCCAGAACGAGCGCACGTGGGCCGTGGTCGAGCTGATCGGCAGCGAGACGTTGGTCCAGCCCGTCGTCGTGGGCTACGAGGCCACCCGGCGCGACACGGACCGGGCCATCAACGCCTTCCGCGACACGCTGCGCAACGAGAGCGCCGCCGTCGGCGCCGCCTACGAGGACGCCCTGGCCAACCTGGACGGGCTCGTCGAGGTGCGGAGGATGATCGACGGCAGCGACGCCCCGCGCGACCTGGGCAACGTCGAGCTGTCCGACGAGGTCTTCGACGCCTACGCCGGCATGATCCGCCCGTTCCTCGACGCCAACACGCGCGTCGCCCTGGCGGTCGACGATGCCGAGCTGCGCCACCTCACGTCGCTGGTCGACACGACCACACGCCAGGTGGAGACGATCTCCGAACTGGCCCGTTCGTCGATCCTCGACATCGTCGTGGGGGACGGCATCAACGAGGCGGACGAGATCGCGACCACGGCCAGCATCCGTTCGGTCTTCGACGGGGCGAACCAGGAGATCCTCGCGACGGGTGAGCCGTACGACGACCTGGTCGCCGCCTGGTACCCGGCCGAGATGGTCAGCGGCTTCAACGCTGCGCTCGACACGGCGCTCGCGGGCGGCGACGTACAGCTCGACGCGCTGCTCGGTCCCCTCGACGTGCCGGCCGATGCCGGCTACATGGGGCTGCGCGACCACCTGGTGACCGCCCTGCACGAGCGGGCCGACCAGCTCAACTCGCAGGCCGAGGAACGCGAGCGCCTCTACCTCGTGCTCGGGGCGGTCACGATGACCGTCGCGATCGCGCTGACGTGGCTGGTGTCGCGGTCGATCACCCGGCCCCTGCGCGTGCTGACGCAGCAGGCCAGGACGATGGCCGAGCACCGCCTGCCCGGCGCGGTCACCGACATCCTGACCACCCCGTTGGGCGAGGACATCTCGGTCCCCCGGGTCGACCCGGTGCGCGTGCGCACGCGGGACGAGGTCGCCGACGTGGCCGACGCGCTGAACACGGTGCAGGACACCGCGCTCGACCTGGCGGTCGAGCAGGCGGTGCTGCGCCGCAACATCGCCGACAGCTTCGTCAACCTGGGCCGCCGCAACCAGAACCTGCTCGG
>JAFGPU010000470.1 GCA_016936035.1 Acidimicrobiales bacterium | reverse complement strand
TCGGCCGTGGAGTTGTCGTGGTGGAAGTCGAGCACCGTCACCGGCCCGACCCAGTGCTTGTCCGGGTCGTACCGGAAGGTGCTCTCGTCGTCGCCGGCGTCCCGTCCCAGCACCGTGCGCCCCGTCAGGATGTACGCGCTGTTGCGTACGTCGTCCTCGGTGTAGCCGGAGGCGACGCCGACCGTGTGCAGCTCGAGCAGCTCGCGCCCGAGGTTCTCGTTGACCGACTCCTTGGTCGACTGCGCGGCGGTGAGGTACCGGAGCAGCGCCGGATGCCGGACGGCGTCGACCAGCATGTCGCTGAACGTGCCGAGGGCGTGGCGGCGGATGACGTCGTTCTGGTACGCCGGGCCGACGTCCCAGCCGCCCGGGCCCGGCGTGGGCACGTTGAGGTGGTTCGCCCAGAAGTCGACCATCACCTCGAAGAGCTGCCGGTTCGACCACACCTGGCGGGCCATCGTGGCGGTGCTGTGGTCGTTCATGGCGTCCCACCGGGCCCGCTCGACCGAAGCGCGGATGGTCGGCGGGTCGGCGGACGCCAGCGGGAACGCGGCCCAGATCGCATCGGCCTCGGGGTCGGGGATGGTGCCCGGAGCCAATTGCGACTCGAGCCAGGCGTCGATGCCGACCGCATGCACCATGGCGACGAGCTCGGGGGTGGGCCCGAACGTGGTGCGCCGCAGCAGGTGCACCACCGGATCGGCCGGGTCGAGGATCGTCGCGACGGTGACCTCGGTGGCGGCCGCGGCAGCGGCCGCGGTCGGGAACTCCGGTCCTGGTGTCGGGGCCGGCGCCGGCGCCGGGGCGGGCTGACGGACGGCGGACGCCCTCTCGATCGGGCCGGCCGATCGGGCGTAGCTCTCGTCGCGGCTGGCGAACCCGGCGGCGTCGGCCGGGCGTTCGGCCGTGCGGCGCACGTCGGCCAGGTCACGCTCCGGCGGCGCCGCGCCCGGCGGCGCAATCCGGTCGGCCACGCCGGCCGTGGCCGCGAGGCCGGCGCCCGCCAGGCCCGCGAGCACGGCGCGCCGGGGCCACCGTGCCCGGTCGCAGGTGTCGACGCCTGCATCCTCGTCGGTCATCGATGCGGCCCCCCAGCCGTCACCGCCGCGCCCGGCTCGGATGGTAGGCGCGAGCGCGCACCTCGTGCAGGGGGAACCTACCGGGGCAGGAACTTCGCCTTCCGCAGGATGGCGGTGAACCGCCGGGCGTAGCCGTCGGGATCGCCGGTCGGGTCCTGCAGCTTGGCGGCCAGCTTCGTGCGCACGGCAACCGTGCGCGACTCGGTGTACTTCAGCAGGCCGCCGCGACCGTGCCGCCGGCCCACGCCCGACGCCTTCATGCCGCCCATCGGGGCGTCGAGGCTGGCCCAGGCGGACGAGTAGCCGTCGTTGACGTTGACGGTGCCGGCGAGGATGCGCCCGGCGATGGCGCGTCCCCGGGAGGTGTCGCCGCAGTAGACGCTCGCGTTGAGCCCGTACTCGCTGTCGTTGACCTGCTCGACGGCCTCGTCGTCGTCCGCCACCGCGTAGACCGCGACGACCGGTCCGAACGTCTCCTCGCGGTGGAGCGCCATGTCGGGGGTCACGTCCGTGAGCACGGTCGGCTCGTAGAACAGGGGGCCGATGTCGGGCCGGTGCCGGCCACCGGCCACCAGGCGGGCGCCCTTGGCGAGCGCGTCGTCGACGTGGGCGCGCACCTTGTCGAGCTGGTCCTGCGAGGCCAGCGCACCGACCTCGGGCCCGTAGGCCTGCTCGGCGCCCAGCCGCAGCGCCCTGGCGCGTTCGCCGAACGCCTCGGTGAACGCGTCGGCCAGCGGAGCCTCGACGTAGATGCGCTCGATCGAGATGCAGAGCTGGCCGGTGTTGGCGAACGAGGCGACGATCGCCCCCTCGACCGCGGTGTCGAGGTCGACGTCGCCGGTGACGACCATCGCGTTCTTGCCGCCGAGCTCGGCCGACATGCCGATGAGGCGCTCGCCGGCCCGTCCGGCGATGGTGCGGCCGGTGGCCGTCGAGCCGGTGAACATCACGTAGTCGGTGCTGTCGATGATGGCGGTGCCGACCGCACGGCCGGGCCCGGTCACGACCTGCACCAGCCCGGCGGGCAGGCCCGCCTCCTCGAGCAGCTCGAAGCCGCGCAGGGCGGTGAACGGGGTCTGCGAGTCGGGCTTGATGACGATGCCGTTGCCGGCGACGAGGGCGGCGAGGGCGTCGGACACGGCCAGCACCAGCGGGTAGTTCCAGGGCGAGATGACCCCGACCACGCCCTTGGGGATGTGGTGCTCGCGGGTGGAGACCAGGCCCGGCGTGGCGCTGAGCCGGCGGTGGGGCTTGAGCGCCCGGGGGGCGAGGCGGGCGTAGTACCGGGCGGTGATCGCCTGGTCCATGATCTCCTCGAAGGCCCAGACGCGCGCCTTGCCGTTCTCGACCTGGATGAGGTCCATGAGCTCGTCCTGGTGGTCGAGCACCAGGTCGTGGTAGCGCAGCAGGACCGCCGCCCGCTCGCGCACGGGGCGCGCCGCCCAGGCACGCTGGGCCTGGCGCACCCGGGCCACCGCGGCCTCGACGTCGTCGGCGGTGCCGATGGGCACCTCGCCGATGACGTCGCCGGTGAGAGGCGAGGTGACCTGGGCCCGCTCACGCCCCTCGGTGGGCACGGCCACGCGGGCCGCCAGGCGATCGGTCTCGGCTCGACCGGGGCGCAGGGCGGTCGCCGGGCTGGTGGGGGTGTCGGTGGTGGTCATCGGGGCCTCCGACGGCGCGGGGACGGGTGCCCTCACCGTATCCCCGTCAGGCGGCACCCGAGCCCGGGGGGTCACTGTCGACGGTGCGAGACGAGCGTCAGGCGGCACCCGAGCCCGGGGGATCACCGTCGAGGGTGCGAATCGCGGGTCAGGCGGCACCGGAGCCCGGCGGGTCGGCGTTGAGGGCGGCGAGGCCGGCCCCGTGGGCCGCCAGGGCGTGCCGCAACCGGGGTGGTGCCACCACCTCGACGCCGGCGAGGCCGGAGAGCTGGGTCACCGCCACCTCGACGGCCTCGACCGGCAGGTCGACCTCGATGCGCCCGTCGGGCAGCGGGCGCCCGGCGGCGAGGGCGTCGCGGGTCAGCTGGCCGGGCACGACGTGCGGCAACCGTCGGGCAGCGACGGGGTCGAGCCGCAGCAGGGTCGGCAACGGCCGGATGGCGGCGTCGAAGGCCGACGCCGACCCGGCCCACCAGTCGGCCAGGTCGAAGCCCTCGGGCCGCCAGGCGGTGTCGGGGAGCAGCGCAACGGACTGCATGCGTGACACGCGGTAGGTGCGAGGCTCCTGCCGGTGGGCGGCCACCAGGTACCACGTGCCGGCCTTGAGCACGAGGCCGAGCGGGTCGAGGCGCCGGCCCACGGTGCGCTCGCCGCGCCCGTAGCGCACGTCGAGGCGCCGGCCCTGCCACACCGCATCGGCGACGGTGGCCAGGGCGTCGCCGACGTCGTCGCGCTGGAACCAGCCGGGGGCGTCGAGCAGGAACCGCTGGGTGACACGCTCGAGGTCGTCGCGGGCGGGCTCGGGCAGGGCGGAGCGCAGCTTGGACCGGGCCGCGGTGAGCACGGCGCCGAGGCCCAGGTCGCTGGCGCCGGCACTGCCGATGGTGAGGGCGACCGACTCGGCTGCGGTGAAGCCGTCGACGGGCGACCGCCAGCCCTCGACCAGCCGTATGCCCCCGTGGGGGCCCGTCTCGGTCCAGAGCGGCACGCCCGCGGCCTGCAGCATCGCCACGTCGCGGTAGATGGTGCGCTCGGACACCTCGAGCTCGGATGCGAGGGTGGCGGCCGTGGCCGGACCGCTGCGCTGCAGGCGCAGGAGGAGTGCCAGCAGCCGGGCCGATCGCATGGCGCCGAGATTACGCGACAACGCTGACATGACCTGTCAGGGATGAGCGCGATCGTGGCACCATGACTGGACCACTCACCGGCAAGGTCGCCCTCGTCGCCGGCGCCACGAGAGGGGCCGGGCGCGGCATCGCCGTCGCCCTCGGGGCCGCGGGCGCCACTGTGTACGCCACCGGCCGCACCACCCGCCACCAGCGCTCCGAGTACGACCGGCCCGAGACCATCGAAGAGACCGCAGAGCTGGTCGACGCCGCCGGCGGTCGGGGCATCGCCGTGCAGGTCGACCACCTCGACCACGACCAGGTCCGACACCTGGTCGAGCGCATCGACGGCGACCACGGGCGACTCGACGTGCTGGTCAACGACATCTGGGGCGGCGAGAAGCTGGCCCAGTGGGACACGCCGGTGTGGGACCACGAGCTCGACCGCGGCCTGCGCATGCTGCGCCTCGCGGTCGAGACGCACCTCATCACCAGCCACTTCGCCCTGCCGCTGCTGATCCGTCGTCCCGGCGGGCTGCTGGTCGAGGTCACCGACGGCACCCTCGACTACAACGCCACCCGCTACCGGCTCTCGACCTTCTACGACCTGGCCAAGTGGTCGGTCCTCCGGCTGGCCTTCGCGCAGGGGACCGAGCTCGCGCCGCACGGGTGCACCGCGGTCGCCCTCACGCCGGGCTGGATGCGCTCGGAGATCATGCTCGACGTCTACGGCGTCACCGAGGACAACTGGCGCGACGTGATGGACCGGCCGCACACGGGCGACGGGCCCGACCCCGGGCACTTCTGCATCTCGGAGACGCCCCTGTACACCGGCCGGGCGGTGGCGGCCCTCGCCGCCGACGCCGACGTCGCTCGCTGGAACGGCCAGTCGCTCTCCAGCGGCCAGCTGGCCCAGGAGTACGGGTTCACCGACGTCGACGGCAGCCGTCCCGATGCGTGGCGCTACCTCGTCGAGGTCCAGGACCCGGGCAAGCCGGCCGACTGCACGGGCTACCGCTGACGGCCGCCCCGGCCACCGCGGCCACCGGCCGGTCCGGCGGCGTCGACCTAGGTTTGGGCGATGACCCTCGACGCACCCGCATGGTTCCGCCGGGCGCTGGCCGTGCCGTTCACGCACGGGTCGGTCGAGGTCGACGGGGCCGGCATCCACTACCTCGCCTGGGGTGACCCCGGGCGCCGGGGCCTGGTGTTCGTCCACGGGGGCGGCGCCCACGCCCACTGGTGGACGCACGTGGCCGCCCCCTTCGCGGCCGACTTCCGGGTCGTGGCCGTCGACCTGTCGGGCCACGGTGACAGCGATCACCGGTCCGAGTACTCGTTGACCCAATGGACGGACGAGGTGATGGCCGTGGCCGCCGGCGGCGGCATCGACGGCCCGCCGGTCATCGTGGGCCACAGCATGGGCGGGTTCGTCACCATCGCCACCGCGGCCCGCCACCCCGACGACCTGGCCGGGGCGGTCGTGTGCGACTCGCCCGTCACCGCGCCCGACCCGGAGGTGAGCGCGTCGCGACTGGGCAGCGCGTTCGTGACCACGCGCACCTATCCCACGCTCGAGGCCGCGCTGGCGCGCTTTCGCACCGTCCCGCCCCAGGACCACTACCTGCCCTACGTCGTCGACCACGTCGCCCGGCACTCGGCCCGCCGGGTCGACGGCGGCTGGCAGTGGAAGTTCGACCGGCAGGTGTTCGACCAGTTCGTCGGGGGCCTCCGCTCGGTCGCCCTGCCCTACCTGCCGCAGGTGCGGTGCCGGCTGGCGCTGCTGCGATCCGAGAACGGCCTGGTCACCGCCGACATCGGCGCCGAGATGTACGACAAGCTCGGGCGGGTCGCACCGGTCATCGAGGTGCCCGAGGCCGGCCACCACGCCATGCTCGACCAGCCGCTGCTGCTGCTGACGGCGCTGCGGACGCTGGTGGCCGACTGGGACCACTCCGAGCCCCACCGGCGGCGCGACGGGTGACCGCGCCGGTGCCGCCTCGCCCGGAGTACCTGACCGGAGCCCGGGGCTGCCAGGCTGGAGGGGTGGACGAGCGCTACGAGCCCCGGTTGATCGACATCGCCCAGGACGCAGGCGTCACGATCACCTTCCACGACGGGCACGTCGCGCGCTTCGACCTCGAGCGGCTGCGTCGCGGGTGCCCGTGCGCCATGTGTCGTGGCCTGCGCGACCGGGGCGAGGACGCCTGGCCCCGGCCGGGCAGCCCGCGCCCCCTGCGCATCGAGGACGCGCACCGGCACGGCGCCTGGGGGATCGTGCTGGTGTGGAACGATCGCCACGACACGGGCATCTTTCCGTTCCGGTCGCTGCGCGAGTGGGACGAGGGCGGCGACGCGTTCGCCCCCGACTCGGGGCTCGGCGGCTCGGAGGCCTGACCATTGCAACAATCGACGCAAGCAACGACGACCACGGGAGTCTCTCGATGAACGATCAGCAGTTCGAGAAGGTTCGCAGCGGCGCCGGCTTCATCGCCGCGCTGGACCAGAGCGGTGGCAGCACCCCGAAGGCGCTGCGCCTCTACGGCATCGGCGAGGACGCCTACTCGGGCGACGACGAGATGTTCACCCTGGTGCACGAGATGCGCACCCGCATCATCACCAGCCCGAGCTTCAACGGCGATCGCATCCTCGGCGCCATCCTGTTCGAGAACACGATGGATCGCGAGATCGAGGGTCGCCCGACCGCCGACTACCTGTGGGACGTGAAGAACGTCGTCCCGTTCCTCAAGGTCGACAAGGGCCTGGTCGAGGAGGCCGAGGGTGCGCAGCTCATGAAGCCCATCGCTGGGCTCGACGGGCTGCTGGCCCGTGCCGTGGACAAGGGCATCTTCGGCACGAAGATGCGCTCGGTGGTCAAGATGCCCGGCGCGGGGCTCGACGCCGTGGTCGACCAGCAGTTCGAGGTCGG
>JAFGPU010000469.1 GCA_016936035.1 Acidimicrobiales bacterium | reverse complement strand
GGGCCGCGCGCGCCGTCGCCTCGGCCTGCTCGAAGTCGTGGCGCGTCAGCTCGATGAAGCTGCGCCGCTCGAGCGCCAGCGCCTCGGCGTTGCCGTCGCCCACGGCGGCGGCCTCGCTCCGCATGCGGTCGGCCGCGCGCCAGGCAGGCGCCACGGCGCCGCTCAGCAAGGCGGCCTGCACCTGGCGTTCGGCCAGGGCGACCACCCGGGAACGCTGCCCGTCGGCGGCCGCGATCGCCATCGCCCGACCGTAGGCGTCGTACGCCTCGGTCACCGACAGCCCGGCCAGCGCCTGATCGCCGGTGCGCTCGAGGTGGTCGAGCGCCGCCAGCTCGTCGCCCGCCTCGAGCCAGTGGTGGGCGAGCGCCGCGGCATGCTGGTCGAGCTGACCGGCGTGGAGCTCCTCGATGGCCTCCGCCGCCCGGCGGTGCAGCTCGCGGCGACGGTCCGTGAGCAGGGTGCCGTAGGTGACGTCGTGCACTACGGCGTGCGTGAAGGCGTACGCCGCGGCGTCGGCACCCGTCCGCTGCAGCAGCTCGACGTCCTCCAGGCGGTCGACGTGGCCGGCCACCGACCCGGGCGAGGCGACGAGGCGGTCGAGCAAGCTCCGTGGGAACTCGCGACCGAGCACCGAGGCCAGCTGCAGGATCTCGCGCGCCGACCGGTCGAGGCGGTCGATGCGGGCCAGCACCACGTCCTGCAGCGTGGAGGGCAGGTCGACGCCACCCGACCGGTCCGCCAGGTCCAGGACGTCACCGGTGCGGGTGACGACGCCGGATTCGGCCATCGAGGTGGCGAGCTGCTCGACGAACAGGGGGTTCCCACCGGTCCGTTCGGCCACCAGCGACCGGGCGGCGTCGCCGAGCGGCCCACCGACCACGACGGCGGCGAGGTCGGCGGCATCGTCCCCGGAGAGCTGACCGAGCGGCAGGTGCACCCGCCGGGGGCCGTCGGCGACGGCGGGCTCGTGACCGGACCGGTAGGTGAGCACCAGCAGCACGGGCACGTCGGCGATCGCACCCGAGAGCGCCGTCACCGCCGCCTGCGAGCCCTCGTCGGCCGCGTCGACGTCTTCGACCACCACGACCAGGGGCCGGTCCCCCGCGGCGGCCCGCACCGTCGACACGAACGCGCCGACGACGCCGGCCCGGCGCTGGCGGGGCTCGAGCGCCGCCGGCTCACCGGCCTCGGCGGACAACACCCAGAGCAGGTGCGGCACCTCGGACCGCGAGGCCACGGACCACCGCTGCGTCGCGTCGTCGACCCGCGCCCGGACGCCGTCGGGAGGATCGGTCGGGTCGAGGCCGAGAACCCCTCGCAGCAGGTCCACGACCGCGAGCCAGGGCACCGGGCGGGCCGGCGTGACGCACCGCCCCTCTGCCCAGCCGGTGCCGTCGGGCAAGCGCTCTCGCAGCTCCCACAGCAGACGGCTCTTGCCGATCCCGGCCTCGCCGCTCACCAGGGCGACCCGGCCCCGCCCGTCCCGCAGGTCCTGCGTCAGGCCGACGAGGACCGCGAGGTCCCGCTGGCGGCCGACCAGGCGGGGCAACCCCCGGGCCACGCCGGCGTCGAGCCGGGTGGCGACCCGGCGGCGCTCGACCGCGCGCCACGCCTCGACGGGCTGCGACCGCCCCTTGACCGTCAGCGGGCCCGTTGCCACGCAGTCGACGTAGTCGCGGACCGCCCGCCACGTCGTCGCCGACAGCAGCACCTCGCCGGGCGGGGCCGCCTGCTCGAGGCGCGCCGCGAGGTTGGCGGTCTCGCCGATGGCCGTGTAATCGACGAGCGTGGCGTCACCCACCCGGCCGACCACCGCCGGGCCGGTGTGCACCCCGATCCGGAACGACGCCGCAACGCCGAGCCGGTGCTCGACGGCGCGCCGGTGCTCCTCCAGCGCCTGCTGCATCTCGAGCCCGGCCGTGACCGCCCGCACCGCGGCGTCCTCCTGGGCCACCGGTGCGCCGAAGAGGGCCATGATCCCGTCGCCCCGGAACTGGGGGACGGTGCCCGCGTGACGTTCGACCACCTCCGTCATCCGCTCGACGCAGCCCTGGATCAGCCGGTACGCCTCCTCGTCGCCGATGCGCTCGGTCAGCGCGGTCGAGCCCTCGGCGTCGGCGAACAGGACGGTGACCGAGCGACGCTCGGCCGCCGCGGCACCCACGCGCTCACGGAGGGTCGGTCCCCCCAACCGGTTGCCGCAGCGATCGCAGAACGCTGCCGCCTCACGGTTGGCCGCACCGCACGACGGGCACGCCATCTCGCCCCCTTGTCACTCGGGCCCGGCCAGTGTCGCACGCTCGCCGCCGGCCGGTCTGTGGCACATGACGCAGACAGCCCGGCACCCCTCCCCGACGATGGCGCGTGACCACCCACCCGAGAGCACCGGAGGACCGACATGACCACCACCGACGCCCGCCCGCCCGACACCACCTCGATCGATCAGGGCGCCCTCGAGGCGTTCCAGCAGCGCACCCTGGCACGCTTCGTCGACGCCGGCGTGACCATCATGATCGACCTGGGATACCGGACGGGCCTGTTCGAGGCCGCCGCGCTGGGCCCCGCCACCAGCGAGGAGCTCGCCGCCCGCGCAGGCCTGTCGGAGCGGCACGTGCGCGAGTGGCTGGGCGCCGTCACCACCGCCGGCATCCTGCACCTCGACCGCGATACCGGCCGGCACGTTCTGCCGCCCGAGCACGCCGCCCTGATCACCGGCGACACCGCCATGAACCTGGCGACGCTCGCGCCGCTGGTCGTGCACCTCGCCGGCTTCGTCGACGAGGTCGCCGAGGCCTTCCGCACCGGGGGTGGCGTTCCCTACCAGCACTACCGCCCCGGCTTCACCTCGGCGATGGACGAGACGGGCCGCCGGCGCTACGACGCGCAGCTGGTCGACGCGTACCTGCCACTGGCCGACGGCCTCGTCGACACGCTCGAGGCCGGCACCCGCGCCACCGACATCGGCTGCGGGACGGGGCACTGCCTCAACATCATGGCGCGCCGCTTCCCCGCCTCGACCTTCGTCGGCTACGACCTGGCCGCCGACGCGATCGACGGCGGCCGGGCCGAGGCCGCGGCGCTTGGGCTCACCAACGTGACCTTCGAGGTGCTCGACGTCCGCGAGCTGCCGACCGAGCCGCCGTTCGGGGTGGTGTTCGCGTTCGACGCCATCCACGACCAGGTCGATCCGCACGGCGTGCTCGCCCGCGTCCACGACGCGCTCGAGCCCGGCGGCACCTTCTTCATGTGCGACATCAAGGCGTCCAGCAACCTCGAGGACAACCTGGCCAACCCCCTGGCCCCGCTGCTGTACTCCATCAGCACGTTGCACTGCATGGAGATCTCGCTCGCCGGCGACGGGGCGGCGCTGGGCACCGTGTGGGGCGAGCAGCTGGCGTGCCGACTGCTGGACGAGGCGGGGTTCACCGGACTGGCCGTCCACGAGGTCGAGCACGACCCCCTGAACCTGGTGTACACCTGCCGTCGACCGTGAAGGGAGGCACGTGGACGGCGACGGCGCACCGGACCGGGGCTTCGCGGAGGCGCTCGACGCACGGGCGCTGGCGGACCTGCGGGCGGCCGGCGTGCGCCGCACGTGGCCGGCGGGCGCGGTGCTGTTCCGCGAGGGCGACCGGGCCGACCGGGTGCTGGTGCTCGAGTCGGGCACGGTCAAGGTCGTGACCACCTCGTCGGGCGGGGTCGAGCACATCCTCGCGCTGCGCACCGCCGGCGCGGTGCTCGGCGAGCTGGCCGTGGCCGACGGCGGGCCCCGGTCGGCCACGGCCGTGGCCACCACGCCCGTCGAGGCGCTCGCCGTCCCGGCCGCCCGGTTCCGGACGTTCCTCACCGACCATCCGGCCGCCACGCTCGAGCTGCTCACCATCGCCATCGGGCGCCTCCGCGCCGCCGACCGGCAGCGAGCCGAGTTCGGCTCCACGGACACGATCACCCGGCTCGTGCGCACCTTGCGCGACCTGGCCCGATCCCACGGTCGGACCGTCGACGGCGGCATCCGACTGGACCTGCTGTCCCAGGACGACCTCGCCGCGCTGTGCGGGTCGTCGCGCGAGGCCGTGAGCCGGTCCCTGGGCACCCTCCGGGCCGCCGGCCTTGTCGCCACCGGACGGCGGTCGGTGACGATCCTCGACATCGACGGCATCGACGCCTGGGAGGTGTGAGCGGCCGAACGAGTGGTCGCCGGGACTGCGACGCGTCACGGGCGTAGTGGATGAGCCGAGCGGGGCGTGCCAGTCTTCAGCGCCATGATCGCCCTGGACATCGCTGCGGGACCGCACCGGCGCGGAGGGCGAGCGCGGTGTGCAGGAGGTGGGTCGCCGTGCGACTAGCGGCGAGCCGGGCGGTGCAGAGCTCGGGCGACGTGGGGGTGGCGGTCATCGAGTCGGAGAGCATCTCCGGCGCGCCGGCGACTGCCGGCGGGTCGGGACACGGCGCGCTCCGCTGGCTGCCGTGGGTCGTTGCCGCACTGGCCCTCGTTCCGCTGGGGTCGATGCTGGCCATGGTGCTCGGTGGCAACGAGATGCAGTGGGCCGACTACTGGGAGATCCTGCCACGGGTCACCAACCCGGACGGCTCGTTCGCGCCCCGCGGCCTGTTCGAGTACCAGAACTCGCACCCGATCGCCGTCGCCAGCGCCGTGTACTGGGTGAACGCCCACCTGACGGGCGGTTCGAACATCGCGCTCGGCATCTTCGTCGTCGCCGTGGTCGCGGTGCAGGTCGTGATCCTCGTCTGGGCGCTCCCTCGCCAGG
>JAFGPU010000074.1 GCA_016936035.1 Acidimicrobiales bacterium | reverse complement strand
TGACGCGCTCGACGCGCTGCTGCGCCGCCACCACGACCGGCTGTGGCGGCTGTGCCGCAGGCTGGTCGGCAACGATGCCGATGCGCAGGACGCCCTGCAGGACGCGTTGATCGCCATCGCCCGTGGCATCCGGCGCTTCGACGGACGGTCGGCGTTCAGCACGTGGTCGTACCGCGTGGCCACCAATGCCTGCCTCGACGAGCTGCGTCGGCGGCGGCGGCGGCCCGTGCCGGGTGCGCTCGGCACACCCGCTGCGGACGGGGACGGCGACCGCGCCCCGGGCGCGTCGGTCGTCGATCACCTTCACCCGGGAGGTCGCGCCGCGGGCGCGAGCCTCGTCGGCGGGCGCTCCCCGTCGAGCGACGGCGGCATCGGTGCCGTCGCCGACCGCCTCGAGGTCGACGACGCCCTGGGGCGCCTCCCCGACGACTTCCGCCTCGCCGTCGTGCTGCGCGACCTCTGCGACCTCGACTATGCCGAGATCGCCCGGGTGCTCGACATCCCCCCGGGCACGGTGCGATCCCGGATCGCCCGCGGGCGCGCCCAGCTGGCCGGCCTGGTGGGGAACCAGGCGCCCTCGTCCGATCGTCCAACCACTCGTCCATGACTCCCGACGACCAGCGCCCCGAGCACCCCGAGCACCCTGGCGAGGGCGCAGCTGCGCCCGACGAGCTCGCGTCGGCTCTGCTCGACGGTGCGCTCGACCCCGCCGAGGCCGCCGCAGCCCGGCAGCGGCCCGAGGTCGTCGCCCGGGTCGCCGAGTTGGAGGCGGTACGGGCGGCGCTCCGGTCGGTGCCGGCCCCTGACCCGGCCGCCCGCGAGCGCGCAGTCGCTGCCGCCCTCGCCGCGTTCGACGACGCCGGCGGCGGGGACGCGAACGCGCATGCGACGGCCGCGCCGGGCGCCGCGGGGCAGGGCGCCCTCGAACGGCCCGCCGAGGCTCGAGTCACCCACCTGCGCCCGCGACGGCCCGCGGGTGGCCCCCGACGCTGGCTCGGCGCCGCGGCGGCGGCCGCTCTCGTGGTCGCCGGTGCCGCCGGCGTCGCCGTCCTCGGATCCGACGACGGTGGGCGCGACGACGCCGAGGTGGCGTCGTCCGGCACGTCGCCCGAGTCCGGCACCGAGCCCGACGAGCTCGGGGAGTCGGCGCCGTCCGACGACGACGCCTCCGCGGGCGGCGGGCAGGCCGACGCCCAGGTCGACGAACAGCTGGCGACCCCGGACGCCGTCGCCCGCGACCTGGGCGACCTCGGTGCGTTCGCCACCGACGCCGAGCTGGTCGACCACGTCACCGCCATCGCCCCCGAGGTGGTGGCCGACGACGGTGCGAGCGCCTCTCCCGAGGCGGGTGCCGACGGCTTCGACGCCGCTGCCCGCTCGCTCGGTGACCTCGTCGAGCGCTGCGCCGGCGGGCTGCCGCCCCCGCTGGACGCGCCGGATGCCAGCGTCCTGCTCCGCGGCCGCGCCACCGTCGCCGGGCACGGGCTCGACGTGGTCGTGGTCGACGTGGCCGGCGCCACCCGCGTCGTCGCCCTCGACGCCGACTGCGCGGTCGAGGTCGACCAGCCGCTGCGCTGACAACCCCGGACGGAGGGACGACCACAAGTAGGCTTCCCTGCATGGCGACCGCCACTCCACCTGGCCGCACGGCCGGGCCGACACCACAGCCCGCACCCGACTGGCCGGCGCAGGCCGCCGACACGATCGAACACGTCGTGGGCACGGTGCGCGACAAGACCACCGGCCCGGCGCTCACCCTCGCCCGCGGTGTGGTCTACGGCACCTTCGCCGCGATCGTCGGCAGCGCGTGCCTCGTGTTGCTCATCGTGATGCTCGTGCGCGGGCTGGACGTGCTGCTGCCCGACGCCGTCTTCGGCGAGGACCACGTGTGGGCCGCCCACCTGATACTCGGACTGATCTTCGTGTTGGTCGGTGCCGTGCTGTGGCGCCGCCGCCACCCCACCCGGGAAGATCAGCCCACCTCGTGATGTTGCAGCACGGCGCGGCTCTCCCGAGAGCCGGCGACCATCGCCACCAGACAGGACACGTACGGACGTGAGCGACAACCGCAAGGTCATCATCATCGGCTCGGGCCCTGCGGGCCTGACCGCCGCCGTCTACACCGCCCGGGCCAACCTCGAGCCCCTCCTGCTCGAGGGCGAACCGTCGTCGACCAGCGACCAGCCCGGTGGCCAGCTCATGCTCACCACCGAGGTCGAGAACTTCCCGGGGTTCCCCGAGGGCGTCATGGGCCCCGAACTCATGATGCGCTTCCGCGAGCAGGCCGTGCGCTTCGGCACGGACGTCCGCACCGAGAAGGCCTCGCGCGTCGACCTGTCGACCCGGCCCTTCGGTGTGTGGGTCGGCGATCCCGACGCCCCCGAGCCCACCTACACCGCCGACGCGCTCATCATCTCGACGGGCGCCCAGTCGCTCATGCTGGGCATCGACCGCGAGTCCGAGCTTCTCGGGCACGGCGTGTCGACCTGCGCCACCTGCGACGGCTTCTTCTTCCGCGACCACGACATCGCGGTGGTCGGGGGCGGCGACTCGGCCCTCGAGGAGGCGATCTTCCTCACCAAGTTCGCCAGATCCGTCACCGTGGTGCACCGGCGCGACGAGCTGCGCGCCTCGAAGATCATGCAGGAGCGAGCGTTCGCCAACGACAGGATCACCTTCCTGTGGAACCACGTGGTCGAGTCGATCTC
>JAFGPU010000468.1 GCA_016936035.1 Acidimicrobiales bacterium | reverse complement strand
TCGCCGCGATGGCCGTCGTCGGGTTCCTCCAGTTCCGCGCCGGCATCGACCTCGCCGGGCTCGCGGACCACATCCCGGGGTTGCAGGGCAACGCCGAGCTCGTGTCGATCCAGGACCGCGAGGGGTTCCGCCGTCCGGCCGGCACGGCCACCCATCCGATCGAGTTCGGCTGCGTCATCGCTCTGGTCCTCCCCCTGGCGGTCCATCTGGCCCGCTTCGACGGCGATCGTCCATGGACCCGCCGGTGGTTGCCCGTGGCGGCGCTCGCGATGGGTGTCCCCGTCGCCGTGTCGCGCTCGGCGGTCCTGGGGGCGGTGGTCGTCGCGGTCGTCGTCTTCGCGGGGATGGACCCGAAGGACCGGCCCCGAGCCCTGGGGGCCGCGGCGGCCTTCGTGGTGGCGGTCTACGCCACGACGCCAGGGCTGCTCGGCGCCATCCGCAACCTGTTCGTGCACGCCGGGTCGGACACCAGCATCACCCACCGCACGAGCGACTACGACGTCGTCGCTGACTACGTGCGCGCGTCGCCCTGGCTCGGACGGGGACCCGGCACCTTCCTGTCGAACGACTACATCGTCCTCGACAACCAGTACCTGCTGTCGGCCGTCGAGATCGGGCTCGTGGGGGCGGCGATCGTCGTCGCCTACCTCGTCGCGACCGCGTTCCTCGGCCGTGGCGCCCGCCTCCGGACAGCTGACCCGGCGGTCCGCGACCTCGGACAGGCCCTGGCGGCGACGGGCCTGGCCGCCGTCGTCACCGCGTTCACGTTCGACGCGTTCTCGTTCCTGATGTACGCCGGCCTGGTGCCGTTGGGCCTCGGCATCGCCGGCGCGCTCTGGACGACCGAGCGAACGGGGACGCCCGACCGCGAGCCCGCTCGTGTCGGCCGCTCCGGGGTCGTGGCCCCATGACCGGCGGTCGCCGCGCCGTCGCCGGGCTCCTGGCCGTCGCGGCGGGTGCCCTCTCCGCGGCCTCCGGCTGCGAGAGCGGCACGGCGGACGACCCCCTCGACCTGCCGCCGGAGGTGAGCCTGCGGCAACCCGGGGGCACCTACCCGGCCGGGCTACCGAACGACCCGGCGTTCTTCCCTCGTGGCGTGTGGCTCGAGACGGTGTCCGAACCGGCGGACATCGCTCGCGACCAGGCGTTCGGCCTCAACCTCTACGCCGGCCTGGCCCACGACGACGTGGCGGACCTCGACGCGATCGAGGGCAGCGGGATGCACCTGCTGGTCCAGGCCGACGAATGGTCCGACGACCCCCGGGCCGACCATCCCGCCGTCGACGGTTGGGTGGTGTACGACGAGGCCGACATCGTCTACGGGCCCGGGTGGGACGACTGGAGCGGGGACGCAGGCTGGAACACCTGCGTCCCCGCCCAGGACGACGGCGGCCAGTGCGGCTACACGGTGATGCAGCACTTCGACGAGCAGGTGCCCGACGGTGAGCTGCGCTACGCCAACTACGGGATCGGTGTGCTGCGCGACGAGACCGACGGCGAGGCCGAGGTGTTCGTCAACCACGGCTTCCAGGACGTCGTGTCGGCAGACAACTACGCGTTCACCCATCCGGACGCCGAGGCCGAGGATCGCCGGGGTGCCGCGTACGGGCAGGCGGTGGCGCGCGTGCTCGACCTGGACGGGCTCGACGGCGAACGGCAGCCGGTGTGGGGCTTCGTCGAGCTCGGCCACCCGTTCACCGAGGACTGGGCGCCCACCATCACCGCACCCGAGATGCGGTCGGCGGTGTGGCACTCGGTGATCGCCGGCGCGCGCGGGATCGTCTACTTCAACCACAGCTTCGCGGGGCCCTGCGTCACCCACAGCGTGCTTCGGGACGGGTGCGACCCGATGATGGCCCCGGCGGTCACCGAGGTGAACGCGCAGCTCGAGGAGCTGGCACCGGTCCTGAACGCGCCGTTCGCCGACGGGTACGTCGCCGCCAGGGGACCCGCCGAGGTGATGGCGAAGCTCGGCCCGGACGGCGCCTGGTACGTGTTCGCCGGTGCGGACACCGTCGGGGACGAGGGCGGTGAGGTCACCATGCGGGTCGCCGCCGGGTCGACCGTCGAGGTGCTGTTCGAGGACCGGGAGCTGGCCGTGAGAGACGGCGAGTTCGTGGACACCTTCGCCGACGGCAACGCGGTCCACCTCTACCGGATCACCTAGCGCGCGGTGGTCGAGAGACGGAGCGGTGACGAGCGGGCTCCCCACTAGCGGGGCAGCAACCGGTCCGAGCAGCACAGCTCGGGCGGGCGGGCCCGCACCGAGACGAGGGCGCGGCTCGCTGCCCGGGCGGCCCGGTTCCCGAGCGCGCCGCGGGTGAGCTCGTTGCCGAGCAGCGCCAGGTAGAAGGCCCCGCTACGCAGCGGGCCGTGCCGGCGCCGGAAGTAGCGGAGGCGGTTGACCACCAGCATGCTCCGGAGACGGGGCGAGGTCATGCAGTCGCCGCCGACGTGGGTCACCACCGCGGCCGGTTCGTACACGACACGGAACCCGCCCCGGCGGGCACGCTCCGCGAAGTCGGTCTCCTCGGAGTAGAGGAAGAACGACTCGTCCCACGGGCCGGTGGCGTCGACGCACCGCCGGGTCACGAGCATCGCCGCGCCGGTCGCCCAGTCGACGTCGCGGCGCACGCGGTACGACCGACCGTCGCCGACCGTCTCGGACAGCATCGGGAAGCGGCCGGCGATCCGTCCGCCGACGATCGCGGTGCCCAGGGCGCGACCCACCGTGGGCTCCCGCCGGAGCGACCGGTGGACGGCACCGCTCGGCGCGCGGATCTGGGGGACGACGATCCCCACGCCCGGATCACGGCCGGGGACGAGCAGCGCGGGGACGGACCCGGGCGCGAGGCTCACGTCGGGGTTCAGCACGAGCACGGCCGGGGCGTCGCGGGTGGCCGCCAGGGCCACGTTCACCCCCGCGGCGTAGCCCCGGTTCCCCGGCTGGACCAGGACCTCGGCGCGTCCGTCGTCCTCGAGCCGGGCGACCGTGCCGTCGGCCGAGGCGTTGTCGACGGCCACGAGGCGGATGCGGAGCCCGCCTGTCGCCGCATCGAGCGATGACAGCAGGCCGTCGAGGTGCGGGGCGCTGTTGAAGGTGACGACGACCACCGCGACGTCGATCCCACGTGGTGCGCGAACCACACCGCTCACGAACCGATCTCCACCGGCTCGCGAGCGGGCGGGAGGCCGGCCGGCGCCGGGGCGGTCGGCGCCGGCCGGTGCAGGGCCCGAACGACCCTGCGACTGATGGCTTGGACCGTGTCGACGATCACGGCGACATCGGTGCCCAACGACCAGTTGTCGATGTAGAGCAGGTCGAGCCGGCGGTACTCGTCGAACGAGGCCTTGTGGCTGGCCTCCACCTGCCACAGTCCGGTGACGCCGGGTCGAACGCAGTGCCGGCGTTGCAGCTCGTCGTCGAACTCCGCCGCCTCGGCCGGGAGGGCGGGCCGCGGCCCGACGATGCTCATGTGCCCGGCCAGGACGTTGACGAGCTGGGGCAGCTCGTCGATCGCGGTCGAGCGGAGGAAGCCGCCGATCGGTGTGATCCGGGGATCGTCCGACACCTTGAACAAGGGACCGTCACGCTCGTTGCGATCCCGCAGATCGTCGAGCCGCGCCTCGGCCTCGACCACCATCGTTCGCAGCTTCACCAGCATGAACGGTCGCCCGTCCCGGCCGACCCGCTCCTGGCGGAACAGCACCCGCCCCCCATCGTGCGCCTTGATCATCGCCGCGGCCACCAGGATGACGGTCGCGCCGGCGACCAGCAGAAGCGAGGCCATCACGATGTCCAGCGAGCGTTTGGCGATCGCCTGGACCGGTGTGTGACGGGGCGGGCTCACCTGGGTGATCGGTGCGTGGGCGACGGCGGCCATGCGCAGGCGAGCCCGCGAGACCCCGGTCAGCCCGCTCGAGAGGTGGACGGGGATGCCGGCGGTCGACACGCCGTCGACGAGCCGACCCACGGTGGCGCTCGGCAGCCCGTTGACACCCACGAGGACGCCGGAGGCGCCGACGCGGCGCACCGCGTCGCACGTGTCGTCGAGGTCCCCCATCCACGGTGGCGTCGGGTGGGCATCGCCCCCGGGGGCCGGTCGCTCGCCGACGATGGCGGCGGGCAGCAGCCCGGCTTCCGGGTTCAGCCCGAGGAGCTCGACCAGCCTGGCGGTCTCGTCGGCGACGCCGGCGACCACGACAGGCGTGCGGTACTCGCCCCGCTCGCGCCGGCTGATCAGCCACACGTCGAAGGCGCAGCGGGCGACCGTGGTGACCACGAGCGCGCCGGCCACTCCACCGAGGGCCTGCCGGGGCGCCACATCGCCGGTCGCGCCCTGCCACACGATGACGGCCACGGCCGAGAGGCCCATGCTCTGCACGAGGCGGCCGAGCGCACCGGATCGCGCGCCGATGAGGGGCGACCGGTACATGCCCGCGAGGGCGAAGCACACCACGGCCGCGGCGACCCCCACCGCCACGGCGCCGATGCCGGTGCTCAGCGCCACGAGGCGGGTGCCGCCACCGGCGATCGTCGAGCCGGCCGACCAGCCCGCCGCCAGTGAGGCGAGGTCGACGGCCAGCAGCCGCCCGCTCGGCCCCCACCGGACAGGCGCGCCACCCGTGTGCCGGGTTCGGACACGACCCGCCTGGTGCAGCGAAGCCTCCACCTGCCCTCCCATCGCCCGTCCACCCTCCGAGGAGGTTCGTCTGGATCAGTGTCGGGGACGGGTTTGAAGCCGTGCTGAAGGCGCTCTGAGGGCTCTCTGAACTGGCGACGTCGGGCCGGCGGTCGCTACGCGATCTGGGTCTGACCTCGGCGGGACAGGTCGCTCGCCCGGTGACTGCCGACATCGTGCCGCGGCTCGGAGGGGCGCAGCGCGTAGCCGGCACCGCGCACCGTGTGGAGGATCCGGGGGCCGGCTGCCTCGAGCTTCCGGCGCACGGCCGAGACGTGCACCTCCACGAGGTTGACGTTGAAGTGGTCGTAGCCCCACACCATCGTGAGCAGCTGCGTCTTGGTCAGAACGAGCCCGCGGTTGTGGCAGAAGGCCACGAGCAGCTCGAACTCGATCGCGGTCAGATCGATGGGGCGACCTCGGCGCTCGACCGTCCTCGCGCCCTCGTCGACGACGAGGTCGCCGAGCTCGATGGCGCCCGGGCGACATCCCTCGCGGCGGAGCAGCGCGGTGACGCGGCAGGCCAGCTCGGACAGGGGGAACGGCTTGGCCAGCACCTCGTCGGCGCCGGCTCGCAGGCCGACCAGCCGGGCTTCGAGCGACGGCGAGGCGCTGAGCACGACGAGGGGGACCTCGGTGACGAGCCGCACCCGCTCGACCACCGGTCTCTCGTCGAGCCCCTCGCTCTCGGCGTCGACGATGACCAGGTGGGGTCGGATCTCGGGCAGCAGCCGTTC
>JAFGPU010000073.1 GCA_016936035.1 Acidimicrobiales bacterium | reverse complement strand
CGGGCCCGGCGGCACGTCGAGCAACGGCGGCCCCGCTTCGAGTCGTCGCACGAGCGGCGCGATCGCCTGGCCCAGCGGTTCTTCGCCGCCGCCGAGCACGGCGACCTCGGTGCGCTCGAGGAGCTGCTGGCCCACGACGTGACCCTGCACGGCGACGGCGGCGGGCTGCCCCGGCCGGTCACGGGCCGGGTGCGGGTGGCGCGCACGCTGCGGGCGGGGATGCGGCTCGCCACGACGCGCCTCGGTGACATCTCGCTGCGCGAGGTCTCGGTCAACGGCCAGCCCGGGGCGATGGTGCTGGACGCCTCCGACCGGTTGATCGCCGTCCTCGCCCTCGACATCACCGATGGCGGCCAGATCCAGACGGTGACCTCGATGGCCAACCCCGAGAAGCTGCGGCACCTCGGCCCGCTGGCCGACCCCGACCTGTTCCGCCGCGTTCGCCGTGGCGACCGGGGAGGTGAGGGCCCGGCGAGCGCGCCGGGGTGACCACGAACCCGGAATCCTGCTGGGCGGTGGGGGACCACTGCAGCGCGAGGGCGCAGCGCCGCCTCGCCCCCGGTGATCTCACTGTGGTGGTCAGGTGGACGTCGTCGCGGCGGCGTCCGGGTGGTCGACGAGGCGTGTGATCTGGCAGACCTGGGCACGGAGGGGTGAGCTGCCGCTGACCGGGTCGCTCGGCGTCTGGCCCAGCACGAGGTTGAGGTTCGCGCTGTCGGGCCCGAACGGTGGTTGACCGGCCAGGTCGAGCTCGTCGCACGATGCGTACCAGCCGTGCTGGCCGCACACGACGCCGGGATCGAGCGCGCCGTCGAGCGCGGCGCGAGCCCGGACGCTCCCCTTGGGGGTCGTGATCTGCACCCAGTCGCCCTCGGCGATCCCGCGCTCGGCCGCAGTGTCCGGGTGGAGCTGCGCCTCGGGATCACGGACGTGGCGGCGCAGGCTGGCGACCTGGCGGTGCTGGGTCTCGCAGAAGTACAACGACTTCGCGCAGGTGAGGACGAGCGGGAACTCATCGGCGAGGTCGGGTCGCGACCGGGGGCTGACCGCCGGCTCGGTGAACGTGGGGACCGGAGACTGGCCGATGTCGAGGAAGGCCTCGGCGTACAGCTCGATCCGTCCTGTCGGCGTGCCGAACCCGGCCGGCACGCCGTCGGCGTCGGGTGCCGCGAACTTCCGGTGCCGGGTCTCGAGCGGCACCCGGACGCCCGCAGGCTCGTCCCGGAGCTGCTGCAGCGTCACGCCGCTCGGCTCGAGCTGGTGCGCCCACCCGGCGTCGACGTCGCCGCCGAAGAACTGCTCGCCGAGAGCGAGCCGCGTCGCCAGGTCGAAGATGACCTGGATGTCCGATCGGGACTCGCCCACCGGCGGCACCAGCGGGGCGCGCAGCTGCACGAGCGACTGCGCCTCCTGGGACACCTCGAAGCCGACCTTCAGGCCCTCGGCCTCGAAGGCACCGGTGACCGGCAGGACGATGTCGGCCTGTTCGGCGGTGGGGCTCATGAACTGGTCGAGGTGCACGTGGAAGTCGAGCGCCTGCAGGGCGTCTCGACCCCGGGCGCTGTCGCCGTGGGCCATCACCAGGTTCGAACCGAAGCTCACCAGGCCCCGGGCCCGGTAGGGGCGGCCGTCCAGCGCTGCGTTGTAGAAGTCCTCGCCGGTGACGAACCCGAAGCGCGCCGGGCCGAGCGGGCGGTCGTCGAGGCCGATCGCCTTGGCCCGCTGGGCCGGGTCGAGCAGTTCCATCCCCCCGATCGGGTTGGTCGGGACGGGCGTGAACAGCACGTTGCCACCGGGAGCGTCGAGGCAACCGGTGAGCGCGTACAGCACATTGACCGCCCGGATGATCTCGGTGGTGCCGCTGTGCTGTTCGAGGCCGCTCCACGTGTAGAACGCGACGGGGCGGTTGTCCCACAGGGTCTGCGCGGTGCGCTCGATCTCGGAGGCGGGCACGCCGGTGTGCTCCTCGGCGATCGCCGGCGTGATGGCCTGGCACTGCTCGGCGACGAGATCGAACGCCGGCCGGCAGGCGACGGTCCCCGCGGTCATCGACACGTCGACCGTCCCGTGCAGGGCGAGCCGCTCGTGGTCGTCGACATCCGTGCCCCTGGCGGCGGGGTCGACGACGACCGGTCGTCCCGCGACCTCGTCCCACGCCACGTGGTGCTCCGGGTCGCCGCCGGGGGAGAGGTCGCTCGACCGCAGCAGCCGTCGCGTGTCGGTGCGGACCAGGAGGGGGCCGTTGGTCCACCGGCGCACGAACGGGGCGTCGTACCAGCCCCGCTGGATCATCACCTGGGTGATCGCCAGTGCGAGCGCTGCGTCCGTGCCGGGACGTACCCGCAGCCACGGGTCGGCCTTGGTTGCCAGCCCGGCCCGGCGCGGATCGACGACGACGAGCTTGGCGCCGCGGCGCAGCGCGGCCCTGGTCGCGGTCGCGTGGGTGAGCCGGGAGACCGACGGGTTGTAGCCCCAGAACAGGATGCATCCGGCCCGGTCGAGGTCGGGCATGTAGCTGCCGGGCACCGAGTCTCCGAACGTGTACAGCGACGCGAGGTAGCGGCCCCAGCCGCAGAGCTCCATCGCCACGGCGAGGTTCGGGCTGCCGAAGGCGCGCTGCAGGCGTTGGATCCAGTCGACGCAGTCGACGATCGCGGAGGTCGAAGGGGACACCGAGCTGAAGACGACCGATTCCGGACCGTGCTCGTGCACCAGAGTGCGGAGCCGGTCGGCGACGGTGTCGAGTGCTTCGTCCCAGCTGATGCGCTGCCACCCGGCATCGGATGCGCCCTTCGCCGCCGTCCGCTTCATCGGGTGGCGCAGGCGGTCGGGGTGGGCGGTGATGTCCGGCGCCGCCTTGCCCTTGACGCACAGCGCCTTGCCCGTCGGGTGCGACGGGTCGCGGTCGAGCCGGAACGTCCCGTCGGAGACGGTCGCCCGTGCTCCGCAGCGCGACACGCACAGCGGACAGTAGGTCGCGACCTCGCTCGCCCTCGGAGCGTCGACCATGACCTGCTCCTCTCCGCGCGGCCCGCACCTCGAGGTGGCAACCCGCGCTCCACCTGCCGTCGCGTGGTCCAGCGTACGCCGATCGGCGCCTGGGACGAAGCGGTCGCCACCATTGAGCTCGACCGATGCCGGCTGAGGGTCCTCCACCGCGACGGCCTGCCTGGACCCCGACGCAGTGACCCGACACGCCGCCAGGTGGTCAGCAGCCGGTGGGATCAGCGCGGACGGCCGGCGACCAGGTGGCCTTCGAGGGGGATCTCCGCCGTCCCGTCGGCAGTGACGAACTCGTGGAGAACCCCGTTGGCCTCACGGCGGAGGGCCTCGTACTCGTCATCGGTGAGCCGTTCTCGCACGGGCGTGCTCTCGATCTCGACGGCGACGAACTCGTCGACAGACGCGAACCGGGCGGTGCCCATGCGGGTGCGGGTGGCGAGGACGTCGAGCCCGGCGGAACGAGCCGTGTGGAGCAGCTCGTCGAGGTCGCCGCACGTCCAGTAGGCGCTGAGCATGGCGACGGCCTCGGGGCCGGCATGCCTCGCCGCGAGCTCGACGAGCGGCCGGTAGGCAGGCTGCGCGTCGAGGCTGCTCGGGACCATGATCACCACCGTGCCCTGCGGCGTGACGACGCGTCGCATCTCGCGGACGGCGGCCTGCGGGTCGGGGAAGAACATCAGCGCCATCTGGCAGAGCACGACGTCGAACGTCGCGGCGTCGAACGGCAGGTCGGTCACGTCGGCCTGACGCAGCTCGATCCCCGGGCACACCCGCTCCGCCACGGTCAGCATCGCGTCGTTGAGGTCGACGCCCACGACATGGCCCGCGGGTCCGACGCGCGCGGCAGCGGTACGGGCCACGATGCCCGTGCCGCAGGCCACGTCGAGGACGGATTGTCCCGTCGCCACGTCTCCCATGTCGACGACGTGGGGCGCCCAGTCGGCGAAGAGTGCGGGGACGAACCGGGCTTCGTAGAGCTCGGCGGTCTCGAGCGGGATCTGGAAGGTCTCCGGTGTGGTCATGACCACGGTTGTACGGCGGCGACCTTCGCCCCGCATCACCGCGATGGCCCATTCGCCAAACGTCTCGGCATGGTCAGATCTGCCCATCGAACCGGTCGGTCGCGGGGCGGACCCGCACCGATCAGATGAGCGCGTGCTCGTAGGCGAACGCCGTCGCCGCCGAGCGGGATTCCACGCCGAGCTTGGTGTAGATGTTGCTCAGGTGGCGGGCGACGGTGTGCTGGCTCACGAACAGCTCGGCGGCGATCGCCTTGTTGGTGTCCCCGCGGGCGACCAGGCGCAGCACCTCGACCTCACGAGGGGACAGGGGCGACGGCGCGGCGTGGCCGAGGAGCGCGGCGACCTGGCGCTCCTCCGGCTCGGCGCCGAGCTCACGGAAGGTCGCGCGGGCGGCGTCGAGCTCGAGCCGAGCAGTGTCGCGCTCGTCGATCATCTGGGCGGCGACACCCCGCACCACTCGTGCCCGCGCCAGGTCGTACGGGAGCCCCAGTGCCTGGAGCTGCATCGTCGCCTCGCCCGCTCGCCGGCACGCGGCGGCACCGTCGCCACGCGCCACGAGCACCTGGGCCTCGGTCGTGAGGGCGAGCGCTTCGAGGTAGGCGCTGCTGCCGTTCTCGGCGACGGCGGCCATCTCGTCGGCCGCGTCGGACGCCGCATCGACGTCG
>JAFGPU010000072.1 GCA_016936035.1 Acidimicrobiales bacterium | reverse complement strand
CGCGCCCTTCAGCGCCGGCGTCTTCGCCTTCGCCGTCTTGGACTGGCGGCCCTTGCGGACCAACTGCTGGATGGTGGGCACTCGAAACCTCGCGAACGACGATCGTCGTGACTTCAGGGGGCGAATCGGGAGCCGACGCGCGCACGCGTCAAGACCGACGGGACATCCTAGGGGTCGCCGCAACCCGGCAGCAACCTGCGGTGCGGCGCGATCGCCGACCGACCGGGGCGCGCACCCGCCGCGGGCAACCCTAGCAACTCGTCGCCGGTCGCCGGTCGCCGGCGCGCCGTCGGCCGGCGATCCGCTAGCTTGACCGCACGGTCAAGCTAGCGGCAGCCGGGAAGGGGACAGCCACATGACCACGCCGTCCATCGACGAGTTCCGGACCGAGGTCACCGCGTTCCTCGACGCCAACGCCGAGCGCAAGCCCGAGGCCAAGGCCTTCGTGTGGGGCGAGGGCGACGACGACGTCGCCATGTTCGAGGAGGTCGACCCGGAGACCGAGCGGCAGCGGCTGGCCGAGGCGAAGGCGTGGCGCGCCAAGCGCTACGACGCCGGGCTGGGGTACATCACCGGGGCCGCCGAGTACGGCGGGCGCGAGCTGCCGGCGGCCTACGAGCGCCTCTACGCCGGCCTCGAGGCCCGCTACGCCGTGCCGAACCAGTCGTTCTTCGGCATCGGGCTGGGCATGGTGGCGCCCACGATCAAGGACCACGCCCAACCCCACGTCAAGGCCCGCTACCTGCCGGCGATGTACCGGGGCGACCTGGTGGGCTGCCAGCTCTTCAGCGAGCCCGGCGCCGGGTCCGACCTGGCGGGCCTGCAGACCCGGGCCGAGCGCGACGGCGACGAGTGGGTGGTCACCGGCCAGAAGGTGTGGACCTCCGGGGCGCAGTACAGCGACATCGGCGAGGTGATCTGCCGCACCGATCCCGACCTGCCCAAGCACAAGGGCCTCACCGGCTTCGTGGTCGACATGCGCGCTGCCGGGGTCGACGTGCGCCCCCTGCGCCAGATGACCGGCGGCGCGTCCTTCAACGAGGTCTTCTTCAACGAGGTGCGGGTGCCCGACGACCACCGCCTCGGCGAGGTCAACCAGGGCTGGTCGGTGGCGCTCACCACCCTGATGAACGAACGGGCCTCGATCGGTGCCGGCGGCGGGGGCGGCGGCATGGGCCTCGCCGACGTCACCCGGCTGGCCCAGATGCTGCGCCACTTCGGCCGCAGCGACGACGCCACCCTGCGCGACGAGCTCATGCGGCTCTACACGGGGTTCCAGGTGGCCAAGCTCACCAACCAGCGGGCGCTCGACAAGATCCGGGCCGGCCAGCTCCCCGGGCCGGAGATGTCGATCGCCAAGCTGGCCCTCACCCGCAACCTCACCGGCACCGGCGAGTTCGTGGCCCGCGTCCTCGGCCCCCGGCTGACGGCCGACACGGGCGAGTGGGGCACGTTCGCCTGGTCGAAGCTCGTGTGCGGCACGCCCGGCATGCGCATCGCCGGAGGCACCGACGAGGTGCTGCGCAACATCGTCGGCGAGCGGGTGCTCGGCCTGCCCAAGGAGCCCGGCATCGACTCGACCTCGCCGTTCAAGGACCTGCTGAAGAACTAGGTTTCGGCGCCGTCGGCACCACGCCGACATCGTGGGGATGCGCTCGCCCGGGCGGGCGCCGACCGGTGTCCGATCGAGGGGGACCTGACGACATGACCATCGACGCCATCGCCGAGATCATCCGCACCCACGGCGCCGGTCGGCCGGACGCCGTCGCCCTCGAGGTCGACGGCGCCTCCGTCACCTTCGCCGAGCTCGACCGGCGCTCGAGCAAGGCCGCGCAGGCCCTGCGGGCCGCCGGAGTCGGCCGCGGCGACCGGGTCGCCTTCATCGGCAAGAACGGCGCCGAGTGGTTCGAGGTGGCCTTCGGGCTGGCCAAGCTGGGCGCCGTCAACGTGTCGGTCAACTGGCGCCTGGCCCCGGCCGAGATGGCCCAGATCATCGACGACGCCCGGGCCGAGGTGGTCATCGTCGGGCCCGAGCTCGTCAACCACGTCGAGAAGGTCGAGCCCGACCTCGAGCGCGTGCACACCGTCGTCGCCATCGGCGGGCACGAGCGTTGGCCCGGTTACGAGGCCTGGATCGGCGCGCAACCGGCCGACGACCCCGGCGAGCTGTCGAGCGGCGACGACATCGCGTTCCAGCTCTACACGTCGGGCACCACCGGGCTGCCGAAGGGCGTGATGCTCACCAACGACAACTTCTTCAAGGGCGTCACCGGCATCTCCGACCAGTGGCGGCTCACCGACGACTCGGTGAACCTGGCCATGATGCCGATGTTCCACATCGCCGGCGCGGGCTGGGCGATGGCCGGCCTCTACCACGGCTGCCGCACGGTGGTCATGCGCGACATCGATCCCGCCCGGATCCTCGAGCTGATCCCGGCGTGCGGGGTCACCAACGCGTTCATGGTGCCCGCCGTCATCCAGTTCCTGCTGATGACACCCGGCGTCGAGTCGACCGACTTCTCCAGCCTGCGCACCATCGTCTACGGCGCGTCCCCGATCACCGACCACGTGCTGGTCAAGGGCATCGACACGTTCGGCTGCGAGTTCATCCAGGTGTACGGGCTCACCGAGACCACCGGCGCCATCACCCAGCTCGACGGGGTCGACCACGACCCCGAACACCGCCCCCACCTGCTCCGCTCCTGCGGGCGGCCCTACCCGTGGGTCGAGATGCGCGCCGTCGACGCCACCGGCGAGGACGTGCCCGTGGGCGAGGTCGGCGAGCTGTGGACCCGCTCCCACCAGAACATGGCCGGGTACTGGAACAACCCCGGGGCCACGGCCGAAGCCGTCACCTCCGACGGCTGGTTCCGCACGGGCGATGCCGGCTACATCGACGCCGAGGGCTTCGTGTACCTGCACGACCGCGTCAAGGACATGATCGTGTCGGGCGGTGAGAACGTGTACCCGGCCGAGGTCGAGAACGTGCTGATGAAGCACCCCGCTGTCGACGACGTGGCGGTCATCGGCGTGCCCGACGACCGGTGGGGCGAGGCGGTCAAGGCCATCGTCGTGCTGGCCCCGGACACCGCCGTGGACGAGGACGGCATCGAGGCGGAGCTCATCGCCTTCGCACGCGAGTCGCTGGCGGGCTACAAGCTGCCGAAGTCGGTCGACGTCACCGACGTGCTGCCCCGCAACCCGTCGGGCAAGCTGCTCAAGCGCGAGCTGCGCGAGCCCTACTGGGTCGGCGTCGAGCGCCGCGTCGGCTGACCGCCCGGGCCGCGGGGGCGGGTCACTGGACGGCGGGCGCCCCCGAGCCATAGAACACAGGCGTGAGCGCCGCCAGCGGTCAGACCGCCACCACCGATGTCGTGTTCGTCACCGGGTTCCCCGGCTTCCTCGGCACCCGACTGCTGCCCCGCATCCTGCG
>JAFGPU010000071.1 GCA_016936035.1 Acidimicrobiales bacterium | reverse complement strand
CCAGGCCCGGCGCGCCACGAGCATGAGCGGGCGCCACCACTCGAGCAGGTGGGGGGCGTCGTGCGGAGGTGACCAGAGCTCCATGGCCCGCACCCTACGGAGGGGGTATGACAGCTTCGGCGTTGGGGGCGACCAGGGGCGCTTGACCGAGCGGTCAAGGTGGTGTTGGCTGAGCGGTGACGACAGCGTCAGCCAGACGAGGGGGACGGCGATGCACGACCTGGTGATCCGCAACGGCACGGTGGTCGACGGGTCCGGAGGTCCCAGCCGGCCGGCCGGCACCGCGGACGTCGCCATCGACGGCGAGCGCATCACCGCCGTCGGCAAGGTCGAGGGCGCGGGCCGCCGCGAGATCGACGCCGAGGGCAAGCTGGTCACCCCGGGGTTCGTCGACATCCACACCCACTACGACGGCCAGGCCACCTGGGACCCCGAGGTGAGCCCGTCGGGATGGCACGGCGTCACCACCGTCGTCATGGGCAACTGCGGCGTGGGCTTCGCCCCCGCCGATCCGTCCCGGCGCGACTGGCTCATCCAGCTCATGGAGGGCGTCGAGGACATCCCCGGCACGGCGCTCGCCGAGGGCATGTCGTGGAACTGGGAGACCTTCCCCCAGTACCTGGACGAGCTCGAGCGCATGGCCCGGGTCATGGACGTCAGCGCCCTCGTGCCCCACGGCGCTGTGCGCGCCTACGTCATGGGCGACCGAGGCGGCCAGAACGCCGAGGCCACTCCCGACGAGATCGAGGCCATGGCCAAGGTGGTGCGCGAGGCGGTCGAGGCCGGCGCCGTGGGCTTCTCCACCACCCGCACGCTGCTGCACCGCGCCAAGGACGGCGAGCTCGCCGCCGGCACCACCGCCAGCGCCGACGAGCTGATCGGCATCGGCGCGGCCCTGGGCGAGGCGGGTGCCGGCGTGTTCGAGGTGGCGAGCGACATGTTCGACCCCGAGGCCGAGTTCGCGTGGATGACCACCATCGCCCGCGAGTCCGGTCGCCCCGTCACGTTCGGCTGCCTCCAGGACGACCTGCGCCCCGAGCTCTGGCGCCGGCTCATCGAGCTGGCCGACGCCGCCACCGCGAGCGGCGCCCGCATCGTCCCCCAGGTGGCGGGACGGCCCGCATCGGTGCTGTTCGGCTGGGGCTCGTCCGCGCACCCGTTCATGTTCCACGAGACCTGGCAGGCCATCGCCGACCTGCCCGCCGACGAGCGTCTGGCCCGCCTGCGCGACCCCGAGGTGCGGCGGGCGATGGTCGACGAGCGGCCCCAGCTCACGGGCATCGCCGCGTTCCTCACGTCCGCGTTCCACAAGCTGTTCCCGCTGGGCGACCCGCCCGACTACGAGCCGGCGCCCGAGCACAGCGTGCAGGCCATCGCCGGGCGCGAGGGGCGCAGCCCCGAGGAGGTCACCTACGACCTGATGATGGCCGACGGCGGCCGGGGTCTGCTCTACATCCCCATCCTCGGCTATGCCCACGGCGACTTCGGGGCCCTTCACGACATGCTGGTCCACCCGGGCACGGTGCTCGGCCTCGGCGACGGCGGCGCCCACTGCGGCCTGCTGTGCGACGCCTCTCTGCCCACCTACATGCTCAGCCACTGGGCGCGCGACCGCCGCCGAGGCGACCGCCTGGGGCTCGAGCAGGCGGTGCACATGCAGACCAGGAGCACCGCGGCGCTCTACGGCTTCGACGACCGGGGCCTGCTGGCGCCCGGGTACCTGGCCGACGTGAACGTCATCGACTTCGATGCGCTGGCCATCGACGCCCCCGAGATGGTCCACGACCTGCCCGCAGGCGGACGCCGGCTGGTGCAGCGGGCCCGCGGCTACGACGCGACGATCAAGCGGGGCGTCGTCGTGCGCGAGCACGACGAGGCGACGGGCGAGCGTCCCGGACGCCTGCTGCGAGGACCGCAGGCCGCTCCCGTCGGCTGACCAGGGCCGGTACCGCCACCCAGCGAGGCAGCCCCCCACGGTGACCGGCCGCCGTGGTCGGCCGATCGATCGCGCCGATATCCACAGCCGGCCTCAGCGATCACGCCGGTAGCGTGGCAGGCCATGGAGGTCCGTTTGCTCGGGCCCGTCGACGTCGCACGCGACGACGGGACGATCGTGGCCGTTCCCGGTCAGAAGCTGCAGCTGTTGCTGGCAGCCCTGGCCGTGGAACGCGGCAAGGTCGTGTCGCCTGATCGCCTCGTCGACATCCTCTACGGCGACCGGCCACCCCGCCAGCCCGCCAACTCGCTGCAGGTGCTGGTGTCGCGGCTGCGCCGCAGCCTGGCGGCCGTCGAGGACGGTCCGATCATCGAGACCACCGACGCCGGCTACGCCCTCGTGGCCGGCGACGGCTCGGGCACCGACCTCGAGCGCTTCGACGAGATGGTGGCCCGCGCCCGCGAGCACCTCGACGACGATCCGGGCGCCGCGGTCATCGACCTGCGCGGCGCGCTCTCGCTCGTCCGCGGCGAGCCCCTGGCGGGCCTGCCGGCCGACGGGTGGGCACGCGCCGAGCGCGCCCGGTTCGCCGAGTCGCAGCTCACCGCCACCGAGGACCGCATCGACGCCGAGCTGGCGATGGGGGCGCACGCCACCGTGGTCGGCGAGCTCGAGCGCCTCACCCACGAGCACCCGCTGCGCGAGCGGCTCTGGGCGCAGCTGATCCTCGCCCTGTACCGCTGCGGCCGCCAGGCGGACGCGCTGCGGGCGTTCCAGGATGCCCGCCGTCACCTCGTCGACGAGCTGGGCATCGAGCCGGGCGCCGAGCTGCGCCGGCTCGAAGCGGCGGTGCTGGCCCAGGACCCCTCCCTCGATCCGCCGGCCACGACGGAACGGGCGAACCCGGGCCAACCGGCGGTGGACGGGGCGGCCCCCCACCGGGCGGCCGGCGGGGCACCCGACGACGGCGACGGCGACGCAGGCCATGCCGCCGACCCGTCCCGGGGCGAGCACCGCGACGCCACGGCCCCCACGCGCGGCAACGTGCCCCGGCCGCTCACCGCCTGCCTTGGGCGCGAGACCGAGATGACCGACGTGCTCGAGCTCGTCGACAGCCACCGCCTCGTCACCCTGGTGGGACCCGGCGGCGCCGGCAAGACCCGCCTGTCGATCGAGGTGGCCCACGCCCTGGCGCCCGCCGCGCCCGACGGCGTGTGGCTGGTCGACCTGGCCGGCGTACGTGACGAGACCGGCGTGCTCACCGCCGTCGTGCGCACCCTCGGTCTGGACGAGGGCGTGCTGGCCGGGTCGCCCGCCCCCCGCTCCCCCGACGAGGTTGCGGCCGCCCTGCGCGACCGGTCCCTGGTGCTGCTCGTCGACAACTGCGAGCACGTCGTCGACGACGTCGCCCGGCTCGCCGAGACGCTGCTCGCCTTCTGCCCCGAGTTGCGGGTGCTGGCCACCAGCCGCGAGACGCTGGGCGTGCCCGGCGAGTTCCTGTTCGTGGTGCCGCCGTTGCCCCTCGACGACGCGGTCGAGCTGTTCCTCGACCGCATGTCGGCGGGCGCCGCCGCCCCGCTCGCCGCCACCGACGGGTGGCACGACGCGGTCGTCGAGATCTGCCGCCGCCTCGACGGTCTGCCGCTCGCCGTCGAGCTCGCCGCCGCCCGCGCCCGCCACCTCGACCTGGCCGAGATGGTCGAACGGCTCGACCGGCGGTTCGAGCTGCTGGTGGCGGGCCCGCGCACGGCCCAGCCCCGCCAGCGCACGCTGCGGGCCGTCGTCGACTGGAGCTACGAGCTGCTCGATCCCGCCGAGCAGCGGGTGTTCGAGCGGCTCGCCGTCTTCTCGGGCGGTGCCACGCTGGCTGCGGCGCGGGCCGTGTGCGCCGACGGCGACGTCGAGCCCGGCGAGGTCGAGGCCGTGCTCGGCCGGCTGGTCGACAAGTCGCTGGCGAGCCTCGAGCGCACGCCGGCCGGCGCCCGGTTCACCATGCTGCAGACCCTTGCCGACTACGCGGCCGACCGGCTGGCCGAACGGGGTGACGGCGAGGCGGTGACCCGTCGCCACGCCGACTGGGCGCACGAGATCAGCGCCCGGGTGGCGATCACCCGGCCGGAGGCGGGCCACGCGTCCCAGGTGCGGGCCGTCCAGGCCGAGGCCGCCAACCTCTACCAGGCCATCACCTGGGCCCTCACCCACGATCCGCTCCTGGCGCTCGAGATGGCCGGCAACCTGGGCTGGCACTGGTTCACCACCATGCAGGCGGGCCTGGCCTGGAGCGTGCTCACCACGTCGCTGGCCCGGGCGGGCGACCAGGCCTCGGACCCCCTCGTGGCGCGTGCCCAGGCGCTCGCGGGCCTGGCCGGGGTGATGGCGGGGCGCCGCGACGAGGCGTTCGCCCTCGCCGAGGCCGCGTACCCCGTCGAGCTGCGCATCGGCGACCCGCAGCGGCTCGGGTGGCACTGCTTCCTGCGCGCGTCGCAACACGTGTTCTCGACCGAGGCCCACGAGGCCGGGCGGTGGCTCCTGGAGGCACGGCACTGGTTCGAGCAGTCGGTCGACGACCACGGCCTCTCGGCCGTCGACTACCAGCAGGGCGTCGTCGCCGGCATGCTCGGTGACCTGGCCGAGGCCCACCGGTTGCTGGTACGGGCGACCGAGGCCTGCCGGCGCACGGGGAACCACATGACGCTGATGGCATCGCTCGCCCGCCTGGGCGAGGTCGCCGAGCGCGACGGCCGCCCCGACGACTCGTACGCCGCCTGGGAGGAACTGCGCGACCTGGCCCTCGACGCCGCAGTTCCCGCCCTGGTGGCGCTGGCGACGGCCGGCATGGCCTTCATCCGGCTCGATGCCGGCGACGGCGAGGCGGCCACCGAACTGGGGGACGCCGCCATGGCCGCCAGCCACGAGGGGTTCTCGCCCGTCATCGGGGGCTACGCGATGGCAGCGTGGGGCAGCGCCCAGGCCGTCTTCGGCGACCGCCGGGCGGGGGTCGAGCGGGTGCACGAAGCCGCCGGCCTGTTCAGCCGCATCGGCTACCACGGCGGCGCCGCAGAGTGCTGGTGGCGGCTCAGCCGCATCAACGCCGAGGACGGCGACTGCACGGTCGCGGTGCAGTGCGCCGAGAACGCCGTCACCTGCGCCGACCAGGGCGACGACGTGGTGGCCCGCGACCTGGCCCGGGCCCAGCTCGAGGCCGTCCGCCGACTGGCCGGCTGACGCCCTACGATCCT
>JAFGPU010000467.1 GCA_016936035.1 Acidimicrobiales bacterium | reverse complement strand
GACCGGGGACGCGTCGGGCTGGTGGGCTCCTCGGTGCTGGTGGTGGTCGTCGGCTCGGTGGTGGTGCTGGTGGAGGCCACGGTGGTGTTCGTCGATCCCGACGGCGCGGTGCTGGCGGTGGTGGCGACGGTGTCGGCCACGGCAAGGCGATCGCCGCTGTCGCTGCCGGCCCCGACGAGCAGGGTGAAGGCGCCGAGTACCAGCACTGCGGCCGCCGCGACGACCCCGCCGAGGATGAGGCGCAGGTCGGTGGGCCGGCCGTCGTCGTCGACGTACTCGTCGTCACGGTCCTGCGCTCGCGCCAGGTACGTCCCCGACCGGGTGCCGAACGGATCGGTGTCGCTGGTGGTAAGTCGCCGGAACTCGTCGAGGTGGTCCTCGGCACCGCTCGTGCCGGCGGCGGTCGGTGACGACGGCGGTGGCGGTGACGTCGGCGGTGGCGGTGACGTCGGCGGTGGCGGTGACGTCGGCGGTGGTGGGGGCGGTGGCGGCGGTGCGAACACCGACGTGGGGCTGTCGTCCCGACCGGTGCCGACCTCGTGCCACGGCGGGGTCGGGCGCTCGGCGGCGAGGGGGGCGAAGAGGGCCGCGCCGAGCGACACCGTGAGGTCGGGCCGGTCGTCGGACACGACCGTCATCCCCGTGCGGTCGGCCAGCAGCCGGGACAGCAGGGGGATCCGCGCCGAGCCGCCGGTGACGAGGACGAGGCCCACGTCCGCGCGGTCGACGCCCGCGCCGTCGATCGTGGCCAGCACCAGGTCGACCGCGGCGTGGAGCGCAGGTGCGGCCGCGGCCTCGAACGCCGCCCGGGTGATCTCGACCTGCCCGCGCGTGGCGGGGAGCGCCACCTCGACCACCGCGCCGTCGACGGTGGACAGGCTCTCCTTGGCCCTCCGGCACGATGCCCGCAGGCGCCGCAGGTCGCGCATGGCGGCGTGGTCGCCGGGGCGGACCGTCGACGTGACGTCGCCGACGGCGCCCTCGACCAGGGCGAGCACGGCTGCGTCGAGGTCGGTGCCCGCGATGTCGGTGCGGCTGGCGGGCTCGCCGATCAGGTCGAGCGCCGTGGGCGTGCGGCGCACGAGCGAGACGTCGACGCTGGACGCGCCGACGTCGACCACCGCGATCGTGGTGTCGTCGCCCAGATCGCGTTCCCCGGTGAGCTTGGCGACGGCGGCGATGGGCTCGGGGACCAGCACGGGCGGGGCACCCGTGATCCGGCGGGCGGCCTCGTGCAGCAGGGGCTCGGCGGCCGCCGCCCGGAGCGGGAACGTGACGACCAGCTGGGCGGGCATCTCGGCGGACCGGCCCACGCACCGCTCGACCACCGTGCGGAGCAGCGCCTCGGTGAGCGCCAGCGGGTCGCAGCGCACACCGTCGACGGTGATCGGCTCCGCCTCGCCGAGGCGGTCGGTCACGATGCGGGCGACCAGCGGGGGCTCGTACGGGCTGCGGCTGTCGGCCTCCTCGCCCACCACCACCGTGCCGTCCGCGAGCACGAGTGCGGCCGAGGGCATGGTGGCCGTGCCGTCGCCGAGAGCGCACGGTTCCGGGGCGCCGTCGCGACCCACCACCGCGGCCGTGCAGGTCGCGGCGCCGAGATCGACCCCCAGGCTGTAGCTCATACGATGTCTCCCACCCAGCTCGCCTCGACACCGGAACGTAACAAACCTCGTAACCCCACGAAACACCGGTTCGCCGCCGGACGGCGCCGACCCGGGCCGCGTGGCACGGTAGGCGGATGCGGGCCGTCGTCCAGCGGGTGACCGAGGCGAGCGTGACGGTCGACGGTGCCACCGTCGGCGCCATCGGGCGCGGGTTGTGCGTGCTCGTGGGCGTCACCCACGACGACGACGCCGGCGTCGCCCGCCGGCTCGCCGGCAAGCTGTGGCACCTCCGCATCCTCGACGACGACGCCGGGGTGATGAACCGGTCGGTGGCGGACGTCGGCGGCGAGATCCTGGTCGTCAGCCAGTTCACGCTCTACGGCGACACCAGCCGGGGGCGGCGACCCAGCTGGGTGGCAGCCGCTCGCCCCGAGCAGGCCGAGCCGCTGGTCGACGTGGTGGTCGGGGAGCTAGAGCGGCTCGGCGCTCGCGTGGCGACCGGACGCTTCCGCGCCGACATGCGGGTCGCCCTCGTCAACGACGGCCCGGTCACGCTCGTCGTCGAGGTCTGACGGCGCCCGCTCGACGGCGTCCGCTGCGCTGCTGCCTCCCACCGTCGCAGCCATGACCTCGGCGCCGTCGGGCCGCCGCGCGACAGCCCAGCCGAGCGCCAGGCACACCACGGCCAGCGCCACGGCGGGCCCGTAGCCGAGACGGGTGTAGAGGGTGGTGCCCTCGCGCAGGCCCACCGTGTCCTGCAGGACGACCTGCTGCGACACGGCGCTGCGCTGGTGCACCGTGCCGTCGGGGCCGATGACGGCGGAGAAGCCCGTGGGGGCGACCTGGACGAGCCAGCGGTCGCTCTCGATGGCGCGCATCCGTGACGACGCGACCTGCTGGGTCTGCACGAGCGTGCCGGTGAACGACGAGCCGTTCGTGGGGTTGAGCACCACCTCGGCGCCGTCGGCCACCCCCTCGCGGACCCGGTCCCCGAAGAAGATCTCCCACGAGATCGCCACGCTGAGGCGCCCGGCAGGGGTCTCGAGCAGGGCCGGCTCGTCGCCGATCACCGCATCGCGCGCCGTGAGCGACTCGCCACCGAACGGCTCGATGATCGAGCGCAGCGGCACGTACTCGCCGAACGGGACCCGGTGCACCTTGTCGTAGCGGTCGACCACCTCGCCGTCGGCGTCGAGGGCCACCGAGGCGTTGAGGAAGTTCTCCGGCCCCGCGTCCTCGACCACGCCCGCGATCACCGGTGCGTCGAGCTCCCGGGCGAGCTCGGCCAGCTCCTCGCCCTCGTCGGCCGTTCGCAGCGCGTCGACGTCGACGACGTCCTCGGGCCACACGACCAGGTCGACGGGCGTCTCGATCTGGTCGCTCGCCTCGAGGTGCCGCTCGAACACCTCGCGCTCGTCGGTGTTCCACGCCCGGGTCCCCTGCGGGCCGCCGCCCTGCACGAGCGCCACCCGCAGCTCGCCCACCTGCTCGCCGCGGGGGGCGACCACCGCGCCGCCGACGACCGCGGCGACCACGAGCGCCGCCACCGCAGCGGCCCGCCAGCGGCGGGCGAGCGCGGCGGCGACCACGATGCCGACCACGACCGTGACCTCGACGAGCAGCAGTGACCCGCCGAGTCGCAGCGACGGCGCCAGCGGCCCGGCGACCTGGCCGACGGCCAGGCTCGACAGCGGGACGCCACCGAACGGCCACGACCACCGCAGGAGCTCGGCCAGCGCGACGGCGCCGGGCAGGGCGATCCACCGCCCGGGGGCGGACGCGGGCACCACGGTGACGGCGGCTCCGAGGAGGGCGGCGTAGGCGACGGCGGCGATGAGGTAACCGGGCACCGTCATGTCGGTCATCCATGCCAGCGACGGGATGTACAGCCCGAGCCCGACGAGCGCGCCGCGCCGGAACCGGCGGCCGCGCGGTCGATCGGCGATGAGCCGGTCGAGACCGGCGAGGCCCGCGAACGCGAGGGGCCACCACCCCCACGGGGGCAACGCTGCTGCCATGAGCACACCGGTGCCCAGGCAGGCGAGAGCAGTGACGAACCGAGGCATGCGCACCGATGATCGCACGTGGTGGTGCCCGAGACCGAAGGGACCGCGCCGCCGGGTGGTCACCCGGCGCCGTGTGCCTCGGGGGTCGGGGCGGGCTGGCCGACCTCGCTGCGGCGGCGGGTCACGAGGCGGGCGATGCGGTCGGGGACGGGCACGGCGGCGGTGCCGATGGCCATGAGCGCCAGGAGCGGGACGTGGAAGCGCGGGTTGCCCCACAACCCGATCGGGATGGCGAACAGCACCACGAGGATGAACGCGACGGTCCACCGCTGGACGCGGGTGGCCGGGTCGCCCCGCCGGGCGAGGACGGTGGCCAACCCCACGACGGCGCCCACCGACACGATCCAGAGGTACCAGTCGGCCGTCGTCGCCACGGCCGAGCGGGTGCGATCGCCCAGGAAGCGGCCGTGGACGCCCTCGGTCTCCTCCAGCCCGGAGTGGCCGTGCTCGAACATGATGGCCGTGCGCCGGCCCATGAGGCGCAGCTCCTCGGTGGGATGCTCGACGACGAACGAGATCGCCTTGCCGAGGTTCTCGCGGTTGCGCTCCGCCTCGGGCAGGTAGGGGTCGGCGCAGCCGTCGTGGTTCGCCCAGGTGAACCGGCCCGTCGACTCGAGCGTCCGGTCGAGGCACGCGGTGTCGCCCAGGTTGGTCGAGATCGGTACGAACGCGTCCATGGCCTCGAAGTTGCGGATGGTCCACGGCGTGATCAGCGCGACGACCGGCAGGGCGGCCAGCGCCACGCTGCCCAGGGCGCGCCGCCACCCGCCCCGGACGAGGACGACGCCCACGCCGAGGGCGAGCAGGAGCGGCAGCGAGAACGGGCGGACCATCACCGACAGGGCGAGCACGCCGCCGAAGGCCAGCACGCGACGGTTGCTCGGGGGCCCGTTCGCCCAGTCGTGGGTGACGAACACCGCCAGGGCGGCCATGAGCAGGAACATGAACGTCGGCTCGAGGGTGTACGAGGCGACGTAGAGCACCAGGTTGGGCATCAGGGCGGTGATGGCGGCGGCCACCAGGGCGCGCCGAGGCCCGAGCAGGGCCCGGGCGACGACGAAGACGAGCAGCACCGTCGCCGCCGACAGCAGCGCGTGGAACACGGCGACGGTCGTCGGCTGGTGGTCGGGCAGGGGGGTGTGCTCCTGCAGCCAGAACACCGCGGCGAGGGTGGCGGGGTAGCCGATGGGGTAGTAGGCGGTGCCCTCGTCGGTGACGTAGCTGATGTACCCGTCGCCGTCGGCGATCTCGTTGCCGTAGTACCAGTAGGAGTACTGGTCGCCGCCGCCGAGCCAGCTCGTCGGCACGTCGTCGAGGGCGTAGAGGCCCCAGCCGAGCCGCAGCACCAGGCCGACGCCGACGATGGCCACCAGCCAGCGGCGGTGCTGTCGCGCCAGCGGCGGCCGGGTGGTGGCTCCGGCCGGGGTCGGCGACTGCTCGGGACCACCCTCGGGGTCGTCCCGGGTGACCTCGTTCTCGCGGCCGGTGGCCGTCTCGTTCACGATCACGGCGACATCATGGCCGCTGAGCGGCGCTCGTGACCGGCCGACGGGCGGAGGTGCCGCAAGCGCCCGCAGTCGGCCCGGCCCTCGGCGGGACGCGGACAGGTCGTCCTCACGTGTCGACCGTGACGCCGAGGACGTGCCTCGCCGCCGCCCGTGCCTCGCGGATGCACGCGGGGACGCCCACGCCCCGGGCCCACGCCCCGGTGACCGCCAGGCGGGGTGCCTGCCGGGCCAGCGACCGCTCGGCCGCCGCCACCGCCGCGAGGTGCCCCGGTCGAGGCTGGGGGAACGATCGCGGCCAGCGGGTGATGCGGACCTCGTCCGGCGCCGCGTGCAGCCCCATGGTCGTGCCGAGGTCGGCGAGCAGCTGCTCCACGAGCGCGCCGTCGGGCAGCGTGCGGCCCCGGTCGTCGCCGTCGTGGCCCACCGAAGCGCGCAGCAGGGTGGTCGACGGGTCGACGGCCAGGTGGGGCCACTTGGTGGACACCCAGGAACAGGCGGTGAGGAGCAGTCCCGCCGACCGGGGCACCAGGAAGCCCGACCCGTCGAGCGGGTGGTCGATGCCGTCCCGGGGCACGGCCAGGGCGACGAGCGCCACCGAGGCGTGCTCGATGCCGGCCAGGAACGCGGCGACGTCGGGGGCCACCGGTGACACCAGCGGGGCCGTGACGAACGCGGGCGTGGCCACCACGACCGCATCCGCGGTGACGCCGGCGGGCTCGATGCGCCACAGGCTGCCCTCGGATCCGAGCGCGATCATCGGTGCGCCGGTGCGGACGGCGTCGCCGAGGGCGTCGGCCAGGGCACCGGCCAGCCGGCCCATGCCACCTGTCGGTGCGAGGAAGACCGGGCGCTCCGTCTCCGCCGCCCGGGCCCGCAGCGCGCGGGCGGCGCGGATGAGGCTGGCGTCGGACGGGTCGTGGTCGCGCGCGGCGGCCAGCTGGGTCGCGGCGACCTGCACGGACATGCGATCGCAGTCGCCGGCGTAGATGCTGCCGACCAGGGGCGCGACCAGGCGGTCGAGCACCTCGTCGCCGAGGCGACGCCGGATCAGGTCGCCGACGCTCTCGTCCGGTGCGCCCGCGGGCCGGTCGTCCGGCAGGGTGAGGTCCTGTCGGGCGCGCTCGACACCGGCGTCGCTGAGCAGGCCCGAGGCCGCCAGCGCGTCGAGGTCGGTGGGCACCCCGAGCAGCTGATCGGGGGGCAGGCGCCGCAGCGCGCCGTCGAGCCACACGTAGGCCGAGCCGGTCCCGGGCGAGACCAGCTCGGTCTCGAGCCCCAGCTCGTGGCAGAGGTCGACCGCCTCGGGAACCCGGGCGAGGAAGGCATCGGCCGACTCGTCGAGCCCGACGCCGGCGAACGGCGAGGTCTGCAGCTTGCCCCCGGGCCGACGCTCGGCCTCGAACACGGCGACGGACGCACCGCGACGCCGTCCCTCCCAGGCCGCCGCCAGGCCGCTGATGCCCCCACCGACGACGGCGAGGTCGACGTGTGTCGTCATCGGACCATCATCGGGACCGTCAGACGGATCGCACCAATCGGGCCAGCCCGGCCATGACCGCCGGGTCGTCGTTGATCGAGGCGGTGCGGGCGAAGGCCAGCCCGGCCTCGGCGGCCACCCGGCGGGCGTCGATGTCGAGGTCGTAGAGCACCTCGAGGTGGTCGGACACGAAGCCCTGCGGGCACACCAGCACACCCTCGGCCTGCCCGGTGGCGCCCAGGTCGCGGATGACGTCGGCGACGTCGGGGCCGCGCCACGGCTCGGGTGTGCGTCCGGCCGACTGCCAGGCCAGCGCCCACCCGTACCAGCGCTCGAGGCCCACCCGCTCGGCGATGGCGGCGGCCGAGGTGCGCAGCTCGCCGGGGTACGGGTCGTCGGCGAGCACCCGCTCGGGCAGGGAGTGGGCGGTGAACAGCACCTTGGTCTTGGCCGGCAGCGTGTCCAGCGCCTCGCGCACCCGGGTCGCCTGGGCATCGACCCACTCGGGCAGAGCGTGCCACGACTCGACCGGGGTGTAGCGGAGGCCGTGCTCGACCACGGCGGCCGAGACCCGGTTGTGGTACTCGCCGACCGAGCCCCGCGAGTAGTGGGGTGCCAACACCAGGCCGACGACCCGGTCCGGGCGCCCGCCGGGCGCAGAGCGGTCGGCGAGCTCGGCCACCGCCGTCTCCAGGAAGGGCCGGGCGTGCTTGTTGCCCAGCACGACGCGCCACTGCCCGGGGTCCTCGGCGTCGAGCGCCCTGCTCAGCGCGGCCACCTGGGCCCGGGTGCGCTCGGCCAGCGGTGAGACCCCGCCGATGGCCCGGTAGCGGCTGGTCAGCTCGTCGAGCTGCTCGCGCGAGGGCGGCCGGCCGCGGCGGATGTGGGTGTAGTAGGGCTCGATCTCGTCGGGGCTCGTCGGGGTCCCGTAGGCCATCACGAGCAGGCCGGTGGTCATCGCGGCGCCTCCCCGCCGTGCACGAGCTCGACCAGGCGTGTGAGCACGTCGGGGTCGGTCTCGGGCAGCACGCCGTGCCCCAGGTTGAAGACGTGTCCCGGGCGGCCGCCGTTGGCGGCCAGCACCTCGAGCGCCGCCGCCTCGACGGCGGGCCACGGTGCCAGGCAGATGGCCGGGTCGAGGTTGCCCTGCACGGCCACCCCGGGCCCGAGGCGGGCGCGGGCGTCGTCGAGCGGGACGCGCCAGTCGACCCCCACGACCGACGCACCGGCCTCGGCCATGAGCGGCAGCAGCTCGCCGGTGGTCACGCCGAAGTGGATGGCGGGGACGTCGAGGTCGGCGATGCCGGCGAACACCTTGGCGCTCGCCGGCATGACGTGACGCTCGTACATGGTGGGGCTGAGGGTGCCCGCCCAGCTGTCGAACAGCTGGACCGCGGACGCGCCGGCCAGGACCTGGGCCCGCAGCGACGCGACGGCGATGCCGGCGAGCCTGTCGAGCAGCTGCTGCCACAGGTCGGGACGGCCGAGCATGAGCGCCTTGGTCTTGCCCAGGGTGCGCGAGGGGCCGCCCTCGACCAGGTAGCTGGCGACGGTGAACGGCGCCCCGGCGAAGCCGATGAGCGGCACGTCACCGAGCTCGTCGACCAGGTGCCGCACGGTCTGCTGGACGTAGGGGCAGTCGGCCTCGGGGTCGAGCGGGCGGAGGCGTTCGAGGTCGGCCTCGTCGCGGAAGGGCTCGGCGACGACCGGACCGACGCCGGGATGGATCTCGACCCCGAAGCCCAGCGCCGCGACCGGCACGACGATGTCGCTGTAGAGGATGGCGGCGTCGACGCCGTGGCGCCGCACGGGCTGGAGCGTGATCTCGGTCGCCAGCGCGGGGTCGCGCACCGCGTCGAGGATGCTGCCCGTGCCCCGCACTTCCCGGTACTCCGGCAGCGACCGCCCGGCCTGGCGCATGAACCACACCGGGACCCTGCTCGCCGGCTGGTTGCGGCAGGCCTGGAGGAACGGGGCGCGTCGGTCGGGGGGCATCGCCGGCCACGCTACCCGGGGGGCGTCGCGGCCCCGTTCCCCGTGCACGGCGTCGCCGCACGGGGGAGACCCCCGTCGACAGGCGGAGGGCGCTGCCCCAGGATGGCGCCATGCGCGAGAACGACGACGACGAGGCCCAGGGCGGCGGGGGCTCGCTGGCCGACGGACTGGGCGAGGTCATCGAGCCCGGCGGCCCCCCGTCGGCCGAGCCCTACGGCGACGACACCTACGGCGACGACACCTACGGCGACGGCGACACCGGTGACGGGGTCGTCGTCCACGACGACACGGCGACCGACGACGTCGACGTCACCGTCGTGCCCGACGACGGCGAGCCGTTGGAGCCCCAGGCGGCGTCGCCCCTCGAGGGCGTCGGCTACCTGATCGAGCAGGTCCGTGACGCCCTCTTCGGCGACGACCAGGGGGCGTCCGCCGATCTCGACGCGGCCGACGCCCTCGCCGACGACGCCGTCGGCCTCGCCGGCGACGGAGCGGACGGCCAGCACGACGCGGCGTCCTTCGTCGACGTGGAGGTCGACGACCTCCACCACGGAGGTGGCGACGGGGGCGTGATCGACGCCTGAGACCCAGCTTGCAGGTAGCATGGTCCGTTCCTCGACCAGCGGAGGAGCGCTTGGCAACTCACCCCGACCTGGCCGCCGAGCAGGCGTACATCGACCGTGCGTACGACTCCCTCGAACAGGCGCGCCGCACGGCCACCCGCCTGCGGTCGATGGTCGAGGTGGGCAAGGGCGGCACCGAGCAGGCGCGCTGGGAGCGCGAGATGATCGAGGAGAACATCGCGGCGCGCCTCGACTACCTCAACCTCGGCGACTCCAGCCTGGTGTTCGGGCGCATCGACCAGGCCCGGTCCGAGGGCGGGGACAGCTACTACATCGGGCGCATCGCGGTGGCGGACGAGTCGCAGGAGCCCCTGGTCGTCGACTGGCGGGCTCCCGTCGCCGAGCCGTTCTACCGGGCCACCGGCCGGGCGCCGATGGGCCTGGTGCGGCGGCGCCACTTCGCCACCCGCGGCCGCAAGCTGCTCGGCATCGAGGACGAGCTCTTCGGCGAGGGCGCCGACCTCCTCGGCGGTGGCCTGGCCGTGAGCGACGACGGCACCAAGGTGCGGGGGCAGAGCTCGCTCATCGCCGCGCTCGAGGAGTCGCGCACCGGCAAGCTCTCCGACATCGTCGCCACCATCCAGGGCGAGCAGGACGAGGTCATCCGCTCGGAGCTGGCGGGCGTGCTGGTGGTGCAGGGCGGCCCGGGGACGGGCAAGACCGTGGTGGCTCTGCACCGCGCCGCCTACCTCCTCTACACCTACCGCTTCCCGCTCGAGGGGCAGGGCGTGCTCGTCGTGGGCCCCAACCGCCTGTTCCTCGGCTACATCGAGCGGGTGCTGCCCAGCCTGGGCGAGGCCGGCGTCGAGCTCGCCGTGCTCGCGGACCTGGTCGACCACGTGCGGGTCCGGGGACGCGATGCGCCGGCGACCGCCCGCATCAAGGGCGACGCCCGGATGTCGCGGGTGCTGGCCAAGGCCGTCCGCGACCGCGAGCGTCCCCTCCGCCGGCCGCTGCGGGTGCCCTACGGCGTGCAGACGCTGGTGCTGCCGCCCGAGCGCACGGCCGAGATCGTCGCCGACGCCCGCCGGCGCTACCGGCTGCACAACGCCGGCCGCCGCTTCGTCGAGTCGCAGCTCTACGCCGCGCTGGCCGAGGTGAGCCGTGTGCCCACCACGCCGGAGGAGGTCCGCGAGCGTGCCCGCCTCGCCCCCGAGGTGCGCGAGGCGCTCGAGCGCATGTGGCCGGTGCTGACGCCGGCCCAGCTGCTGCACGACCTGTTCGGCTCGCGCGCGCTCGTCGACCTGGCGGCCGGCAAGCACCTCGACAGCGACGAGCGGGCCGCGCTGGCCCGGCCCCGTGCCGACGACGTCGATGCCGTCGTGTGGACCCATGACGACGTGCCCCTGCTCGACGAGGCCCGGGCGCTGCTCGGCCCCCGGTCGCGTCGGCGGCGGTCGAACGGCGACGCCCCGGACGAGATCCGCACCTACGGTCACATCGTGGTCGACGAGGCGCAGGACCTCTCGCCGATGCAGCTCCGCATGCTCGAGCGCCGGTCGCTCAACGGGTCGATGACCGTGGTGGGCGACATCGCCCAGGCCACGGGCGTGTGGGCGCACCAGGACTGGGACGACATCCTCGAGCACCTGCCCCAGCGCCGTCCCGAGCAGCGGGCCGAGCTGTCCATCGGCTACCGCATCCCCGGCCCCACGATGGCGCTGGCCGCCAGGGTGCTGGCCGTCGCCGCGCCCAACCTGGCGCCGCCCGACTCGGTGCGCGAGGAGGGCGACGAGCCGCGTGTCATCCCCGTCGACTCGTCCACCACGGGCGACCTGGTCGCCCGGGTCGCGGCGGTGGCCGCCGAGGAGCGCGACGCCGTCGACCCCGGCAGCGTGGCGGTCATCGCCCCGGCCACGCTGGTCGACGAGGTCGCGGCGGCGCTCGAGGCCGCGGGCATCGAGTTCGGGCGGGCAGCCCGCAACGGCCTCGAGTCCGTGGTGACGCTGGTGCCGGTCAGCCTGGTGAAGGGGCTCGAGCTCGACGCGGCGGTGGTGGTCGAGCCCGCCGCCATCGTCGACGAGGAGGCCCAGGGCATGCGGGCCCTCTACGTGGCGCTCACCCGGGCCACCAAGCGGCTCGCCGTGGTCCACCAGCGACCGTTGCCCGAGCCGCTGCGCTGACCCGACGCCGCCACCCGATGGCCGCCTGACGGTGGTGGGCCGGCCCGGCGCTACCGTGTGAGGTGATATGAACGCACGGCCGGAAGGGCACGCAACCGATCATCCCAAGGTTCCCGACGCGATCGTGGTGTCCCGCGCCACCAAGCGGTTCGGCAGGGCGGAGGTCCTGCGCGAGGTCGACCTCCGGGTCGAGCCCGGGGGTGTCGTGGCGCTGCTGGGCCCGAGCGGCTGCGGCAAGACGACGCTGCTGCGCACGATCGCCGGGCTCGAGCACCTCGACGGCGGCGAGGTGCGCATCGGGGACAGGCTCGTGTCCGGGCGCCGCACGCACGTACCGCCCGAGCGGCGGCGGGTCGGCATGGTCTTCCAGGACTGGGCGCTGTTCCCCCACCTGACCGTCGCCCAGAACGTCGGCTACGGGTTGCCGCGCGCCCAGCGCTCGGGCGCCCGCGTCGACGAGGCCCTGGCCATGGTGGGTCTGGCGGGCCTCGGCGACCGCAGCCCCGGCACGCTGTCGGGTGGCCAGCAGCAGCGCGTCGCCCTCGCTCGGGCGCTGGCGCCGCAGCCGGGGGTCCTGCTGCTCGACGAGCCCTTCTCCAACCTGGACTCCGCCCTGCGCGTGCAGGTCCGCACCGAGGTTCACCAGCTGCTCGCCCAGCTCGAGGTCACCACCGTGTTCGTCACCCACGACCAGGAGGAGGCCTTCGTGCTCGGCGACGAGGTCGCCGTCATGCACCGGGGCGAGATCGTGCAGCAGGCCTCGCCGTCACGGCTCTACGCCCGCCCCGCCACCCCCTGGGTGGCGACGTTCGTGGGCGACGGCAACCTGGTCGACGGCACGGCGGCCCACGGCTCGGCCACGACGGTGGTGGGGGCCGTGGCGCTCGACACGCCGCTCACCGGACCGGTGAAGGTGGTGTTGCGCCCCGAGGAGCTGCAGCTCACCGCCATGGGTCCGGTGGCCGAAGCTCGCGATGCGGTGCCGGCCACCGTCGAGCTGTGCGAGTACTACGGGCACGACACCGTCTACCTGGTGCGCCCCGATCGCGGCGAGCCGCTGCGGGCGCGGGCGGGCTCGGTGCCCCAGTTCGAGCGGGGCGACCGGGTGGCGCTGCGCTACGTGGGGCCGCCGGCCGCCGCGTACGCCGACGAGTCGCTGCGTCCGCAGGACGTGCCGGTCGAGCCCCAGCCCACCGCGTGAGCG
>JAFGPU010000466.1 GCA_016936035.1 Acidimicrobiales bacterium | reverse complement strand
GTGGGTGTGTCACCTTGTTCCGATACCTACCTTGCGCACGTTTCGGAACAAGGTGACACGACAGCGTCGACCCCCGCCTCTGGCCCGCCGAACCCGGGGCGCCGACGAGCGCGCCCGGCGGCTGTGTGTCACCTGGTTCCGCTACTCACCTCACGCACGCTTCGGAACAAGGTGACACGACAGCGCGAACCCCCGCCGCTGCCCCGCCGAACCCGGGCGCCGCCGAGCGCAACGCCGTCACTGGCGGCGGCTGATGCCCCACCCGCCGCCCCCCGGCGTCAGCATCCGGAGGACGTCGCCCGCGTCGAGCCGGATCGTGCACTTGTCCGGTAGGCGCTCCGCCCGCTCCTCGTCCCCGCCGGGGAGCAGCCAGTTCTCCCCCACGGCCCCGGGCTCGCCGCCGGCGAGGCCCCAGGGGTGCGACACCCGCCGCTCGGTGATCAGCGACACCGTCACGTCCTCGAGCACCTGCAGGTCCCGCTCGATGCCCTCGCCGCCCGGCGCGGACCCGGCGCCCCCACTCCCCCGCCGGAGGCGCTGCCGCAGCACTCGCAGCGGGAACGCTCGTTCCAACGCTTCGATCGGGGTGTTCTTCGTGTTGGTCATGCCGGTGTGGACACCGCTCATACCGGCGCCGGCGCCCGCGGCGCCCGGGCGGCCGCCCTGACCCCCGGCCACGGTCTCGTAGTAGACCCAGCCGTCGCCGCCGACCAGGACGTTGTTCATCGTCCCCTGGCCCGCCGCCGGCACCCGGGCGGCGCACGGCTCCGCCAGCGCCGCCAGGCAGACGTCGGCGACGCGCTGGCTCACCTCGACGTTGCCGGCCCCCACCGCAGCCGGCGGGCGGGCGGCGACGATCGAACCCGGCGGCGCCACGACGCGCACCGGGCGCATGGCGCCGCCGTTCGCCGGGATGGTCGGGTCGACGGCGGAACGGAGCGCGAACGCCACCGACGACACCGTGACCGCCTCGACCGCGTTGACGTTGCCGCGCGACTGCGGGTCGGTGCCCGTGAAGTCGACGGTCATGCCGTCACCGGCCACCGTCACCGCCACCCGGATGCGGGCGGGCCGCTGCTGGTCGGGTGCCGCCCCCGTCGAGTCGACCACGTCCTCGCAGCGCCAGGTGCCGTCGGGCAGCGCCGCCAGTGCGGCCCGCATGCGCCGTTCGCCGTAGTCGACCACCTCGGCGAACGGCGCACCCGCCATCTCGACCAGACGCTCGACGCCGACCACGTTCGCCCCCTCCTGCGCCGCCAGATCGCCGCGCCGCTCGTCGGGGGTTCGCGAGTTCGCCTCGAGCAGGCGCCGCAGCCCGTCGTCGAGCAGCGTCGGCGGGATGCGCAGGCCCTCCTGGTGGATGTCGGAGGCGTCGGCCGGGATCGACCCCGGCGCCGCACCGCCCACGTCGGCGTGGTGGGCCCTGTTCGCGGCCCACCCGATCAGGCGGCCGTCGACGAAGCACGGCGCCACCAGCGTGATGTCGTTCAGGTGGGTGCCGCCGGCGAACGGGTCGTTGAGCACGACCTGGTCACCGGGGGCGACGGCGCCGCCCAGCGCCGCCACCGCGGCGCGCACGCTGGCGGGCATCGACCCCAGGTGCACCGGTATGTGCTCGGCCTGCACCAGCATCTCGCCGTCCGGGGTGAACAGGGCGGCCGAGCAGTCGGCCCGCTCCTTGATGTTGGGGCTGAACGCCGCTCGGCGCAGGACGGCGCCCATCTCGTCGGCGATGCCGGTCAGACGCGAGATCAGCACCTGCAGCGCGGCCGGGTCGAGGCCCACCGGCGGCTCGCCATGACCGCCCTCCGCCCGCCGGCCCTCGTGGCCGGCGTCCGGCGCGCTCACGCCGCGGCTCCGGTCGTCCTGCGCAGCACCAGCGCCCCCGCCTCGCCGGGCTGCGCCTCCCACCCGTCGGCCACCCACACGGTGCAGTCGGCCTCGGCGATCACCGCCGGCCCGCGGACCGGGCCGGCGGGCAGCCGCTCGGGTGCCGGGAGGTCGTCACCGGCGACCACCGGAGGCCGCGTCGCCGCGGCCCGCAGGGCCACCACCTCGACCGGGTCGCCCGTGCGGGCGTACCCGTTGCGGCGCCGGTGCTCGTCGTGGAACGCCGCGAGGTCGGGCACGGTCAGCTCGTGGCTCTGGCCCCGGTAGCGACAATCCAGAGCGGTGGTGACCGTCACGTCGTCCGGCGACACGTCGTCCGGCGACACGTCGTCCGGCGACACGTCGTCCGGCGTCACGTCGTCCGGCGCGCCGCCCGCGCCGGCCACGAGGGCCCGCGCCTGCGCGGCCAGCGCGGCCAGCGCCTCCGGCAGGCCGGCGTGGTCGCCCGGCGCCGGCCACGACCGCACCAGGTCGCGCCGCCGAGGGGCGGTGAGCAACCCCACTGCGGACAGCACTCCGGCGCGGGCCGGCACGATCACCGCCGGCATGCCGAGCGCGTCGGCCAGGGCGCAGGCGTGCAGCGGTCCGGCGCCACCGAACGCCACCAGGGCGAGGTCGCGGGGATCGACGCCCCGCTCGACCGACACGGCCCGCAGGGCCTGCACCATGTTGGCGTCGACGACCGCGAGCACGCCCTCCGCCGTCAGCCCCGCCTGCTCGAGCGCGGCGGCCGCCGCCGAGCGGTCGAGGGCCAGCCCACCGAACGACGCCTCGGCCGGGATGCGCCCCGCGACCAGGTTCGCGTCGGTGACGGTCGGCTGCCGGCCGCCCCGGCCGTAGCAGGCCGGGCCGGGATCGGCGCCGGCGCTCTGGGGACCCACCACCAGCGCGCCACCGGCGTCGATGCGGGCGATCGACCCGCCGCCGGCGCCGATGGTGTGCACGTCCAGCGCCGGGAACCGCACCGTGAAGCCCCCGACCTCGCGCTGCGCCGCCGGCGCCGGTGCCCCGTCGACCACGAGGCACACGTCGGTCGAGGTGCCGCCCATGTCGAACGTGATGGCCCCCGGGAACCCGTTGGCCGCCGCCGCGGCGGACCCGGCCCGCACGCCGCCCGCCGGGCCGGACAGCAGCAGCGCCGCCGGCACCTCGGCTGCCTCGTGGGCCGGGACGAGGCCGCCCGACGACGTCATGACCAGCACCTCGTCGGCCAGGCCGTCGAGGCCGCGCAGGTAGTCGCGGCAGCGGGGGCGCAGGGCGGCGTTGATGACGGTGGTGACCGTGCGCTCGACCTCGCGCATCTCGGGCGACACCTCGTGCGAGCAGGTGACGTCATGGCCGCGGGCTCGGAGCACCGCCGCCACGGCCCGCTCGTGGGCGGGCTCGATGTCGGCGTGCAGCAGGCACACGGCCACCGCCTCGGCACTGGGGTCGACGACGGGGACGGCGGCCGGGTCGACCGGCGCCAGCTCGGTGCCGTCGGCCGCCAACCGGCCCGCCACCTCGTAGCGCAGCGCCCGGTCGACCAGCGGCGCCGGGCGCGACGCCAGGTGGTCGTAGAGCGAGGGCCGGTCCTGGCGGCCGATCTCGACGACGTCGCGCAGCCCCTCGGTCGTCACCAGCGCCACCGTCGCCCCCCGCCGTTCGAGCAGCGCGTTGGTGGCGACCGTGCTGCCGTGCGCGAGGACGTCCACCACGCCGGCGGCGGGATCGGCGGCGGTGACAGCGGTGAAAGGGGCGACGACGCTGCGGATGGCGCGCCCCGGGTCGTCGGGCGTGG
>JAFGPU010000465.1 GCA_016936035.1 Acidimicrobiales bacterium | reverse complement strand
GCGGCGGCCTTGCGCCGCTTGGCGGCCACGGCGGTGACCACGCCACCGACGGCCGCGAGCCCGATGCCGAGCTTCGCCAGGGGGATGGACGAGTCGCTGCCGGTGGTGGGTAGCGACCCCGACGCGGACTCGTCCGCCTCGTCGTCACCGGCGGCGACGACGGTGAGCGTGACCGACAGCGACAGCTCGCTGCCGTCGGGCGCGGGACCGACCGCCGTCAGGGTGTGCTCGCCGAGCGGGGTGTCGGCGGGGATGGTGCCCTGGGCCGACACGATGCCCGACGCATCGGCGGTGCCCGTCGCCAGCACAGTCCCGGCGGACGCCAGGGTGAACGTGACCTGGCCACCCGCAGCGAAGGTGCGCGCTTCCATGCCGATGGTCTGCCCGGGGGTGGGCGTCGAATCGGTGACGGTCAGGCTGTTGACGGCAGGCGGGTACTGCTGAGCGGCAGCCGGTGCGGCGAGCAGCAGGACGGCCGAGGCCGCCGCAACGATGAGACGCTTCACGATCGTTCCTTCTCCTGAGATCCCCGCCGGAGGACTCGGCCCCCAGTCATTCCCGCCCGACACTAGACAGGGGGCCCTGGTTGCACAAGCCCTGCTGGCGGCGGCCCCTGGCCGCGGCGGGCCTACCATGGGCGCACGGTCTGGTCCCGGGGGTGTAGCTCAGCTGGCAGAGCGGCCGCCTTTTAAGCGGATGCGCGAGGGTTCGAGACCCTCCACCCCCACGCCCGGCGCCAGGGTGCGTACGCTACGGCCGTGGACGACGAGATCGCCCGGCGCCACCTCGCCGACGAGCACGATCGGTTGGCACGCCTGCGGGCGGCCCTCGAGGACGAGCATCTCCACGACGAGCCCGAGGAGGACAGCTCGGGCGAGCTCTCGCACGCCGATCAGCACCCGGCCGACGCCGCCAGCGACGCCTTCGAGCGCGAGAAGGAGTTCTCGATCCTCGAGCAGGTCGAGGCCGAGCTGGCCGAGGTCGACCGCGCGCTCGAGCGCCTCGACCGGGGCACCTACGGGCGCTGCGACGTCTGCGGCGAGGCCATCGCCGACGACCGCCTCGCCACCGTGCCGGCGGCTCGGTTGTGCGTGCAGCACCAGGGCGACGCCGAGACCTGAGGCGACCCCGGCTCAGACCTGGCCGGGCACCTGCCTGCGGCACCGGGGCGACGCCGAGACCCGAGGCGACGCGACTCAGATCTGGCCGGGCACCTGCGTGCGGCACCGGGGCGACGCCGAGATCCGAGGCGACGCGACTCAGATCTGGCCGGGCACCGTCGTGTCCTCGGGCTCGGACAGCAGCACCCGGTCGCCGAGGTGCATCGGACCGCCGGCCACCACGGCGAGCCAGCGGCCCTCGGTGTTGGCCAGCCGGGCGTGCTCGGCGCCGAGGTGCTCCTCGACCGTGTACACGAGGCCCCCGTGGGTCACCACCAGCACGTCGCCCCCGGGTACGGCCTCGGCGATGCGGTGCAGCGCACGCCGGGCCCGGGCCAGCAGGTGCTCGTCGGGCTCCCAGCCGGGCGGGCGGCGACGCGCGGCCAGGTAGCCGGGGAAGCGCTCCTCGATCTCGGCGCGGGTCAGCCCCGAGAACTCGCCGGCGTCGCGCTCGCGCAGGTCGGGGTCGACCACGACGGGACCGACGCCGATGCCGTCCGCGATGATCGTCGCGGTTTCGACCGCCCGCCGGAGGTCAGAGGCCCACACGGCGTCGACCGCGCCGACCGTGCGCGACGCCTCCCGCGCCTGCAGGCGTCCCCGGTCGCTGAGCGGCGCGTCCGCCTGGCCCTGCCAGCGTCCGGCGGCGTTCCACTCGGACTGGCCGTGGCGGACCAGCAGGATGCGCGTCGCAGCGTCGAGGGCGGAGCTCATGAGCATGGGACGCTACCGGGACACGACCACTAGGCTCGTCCGGCGTTCGCTGGGAGCGCTGCGCTGCCGCGTGAGGAGATGCATCCCGATGGCTCTGCCGCTCGACAAGCTGGGGTCGACCTACGGCCCCGCCACCACCGTCATCGACGTCGACCGCGCCCGCGCCTACGCCGCCGCCACGAACGACCCCAACCCCGCCTACGAGGCGGGCAAGGTGGCGCCGCCGGTGTTCGGCGTCGTCCCCGTGTGGCCCACGATGTTCGAGGCCGTCGGCGCCGTCGTGCCGGCCGAGGCCGCCATGTTCATCGTCCACGGCGAGCAGGACATGCACTTCCACCAGCCGCTCGTCCCCGGCCGCTCCATCACCACCCGCAGCGAGGCCTACAGCGTGCGGGTGGGCGGCTCGGGCACCCGGTTCACCGTCAAGGTGACGAGCGACGACACCGACAGCGGCGACGCCGTCCTCACGCAGTACGTCACGTTGTTCGTGCGCGGCATGACCGACGGCGAGTCGGGCGGCCCCGACAAGCCCGGCCACGACTTCCCCGACGAGGCCCGCGCCCGGCCGGTCGGCGAGCACAGCGTGCACGTCGACGACGACCAGACGTTCCGCTACCGCGACGCCTCCGGCGACACCATGCCCATCCACGTCGACGACGAGGTCGCCCGTTCCGTCGGCCTGCCCGGCATCATCGCCCACGGTCTGTGCACCATGGCGATGTGCAGCCAGTCGGTCATCGCCACCGTCGCCGATGGCGACCCCGCCCGGCTGCGGCGCCTCGCCGTGCGCTTCGCCGCCAACGTGTTCCCCGGCAACGACGTGGTCACCTCCATCTTCCAGGCCGGTCGCAGCGACGGTGCCGAGGTGTACGCCTTCGAGGCCACCAGCGCCGGCGCCGTCGTGGTCAAGAACGGTCTGGCCGAGGTCGTCTGAGGCCGGCGCAGATGGCCGTCCTCCGGCTCTTCGCCCAGGCCCGCGAGGCCGCCGGCACCGGCCGTGACGTCGTCGACGGTCGCACCGTCGACGAGGTGCTGGCCGGCGCCCGGGCGCGCTACCCCGAGGGCTTCGGGGCGCTGCTGCCCAACTGCCGCGTGTGGGTCAACGGCGAGCCGGCGCACGGCGACGACGAGGTGGGCGACGACGACGAGGTGGCTGTGCTGCCGCCGGTGTCCGGGGGTGCGGCGTGAGAGACGACGACGACGTTCCCGTGCCGTGGTGGAGCGGCGAGCCGGGCGTGCGCACCGGGGTGGCGGATGGCGACAGAGTGCGCGGGCGCTCCGGACGGCGCGCCCGGGGCGCGGTTCCCGTCGACGACATCGACGACGCGGGTGGTGCGGGCACCAACGGCCGCGCTGCCGCCGGCGGCCCCATCGACCCGGACCCCGTCGCGCCCGGCCGCGCCGCTCCCGGCCCCGTCGCTCCCGGCCGCGCGGCGCCGCGGAGCGCGGCTCCCGGTCGCGCCACCCCCGGCCGCGCCGCTTCCGGTCCCGGCGATGCGGGACGTGCGGCTGCCGGTCCCGGCGATGCGGGACGAGCGCCTGCCGGCCCCGTGACGGGCCCTGCCGGCGGCAACGGCGACCGGGCGGACGACCGCAACGAGGGTCCCCGCCGGTCACGGGCGCAGATCTTCGTGCCCGCGCCCGAGGACCTGCCACCGCCCGAGACGGTGTTCGGCGCACCGGCGCACCGGCGTCCCGCCGGCCCCGGCGGCCCGAGCCGGGTCCCTGGGGCCGATCGCCCCGGCGGTCGTGTGCCGCCGGGTGGGGCGACCGGCGCCGCGGGCATCCCCGACCCCCCGCGGCGACCCCGGCGGCCCGGCGGAGCCGGCCCGCCGCCGGATCCGGTCGGCGCGCACGATGTCGACGCCGGCGGACCGTCGACCGTCCCCGCGCCGTTCGACGGGCCCTTGCGCGATCCCGAGCCGCTGCCCGGTCGTGGCGGCCCTGCCGGACCGTACGGCGTGCCCGAGCCCGGTCCGATGGCGGCGCCCGACCTCGCAGGTGGCGTGCCCGACGCCCCGGTGCTGACGCCCGGGACCGGCGACCCTCTCGCAGAGCCCGACATGTTCGACGAGCCCGAGGTGTTCGCCCAACCCGACCTCCCGCCGCCCGGCCCCGCTCGCCCGGCACGGGCGCGACGCGCGCCGGTCGACGAGCCCCGACCACGGCGCCCGCCCATCGACCGCCACCGGCTGCGGACCGTCTACGACGTCGACGGGCCACGTGTCCGGCTCGGTGTCGCCTGGTTCGTCGGGGCGCTGCTCGCCACGGTCGTGCCCCTCCCCGGCATCGCGGCGATCGTCTTTGCGGTCGCGGCGGGATGGGCCGCCCGCCAGATCGTCCAGGCGTGGGGCTCGGTGGCCTGGCAGGCCGACGTGGCGGCGGGGCTCGGGGCCGTGCCCGTGCTCGCCGCCCTCGTCGGGACGCCGGCCGTGGTGGGCGCCGTCGTCGTCGGCCTCGTGGTCGCCGTCGGCTGCGCCCTCGCTCCCGACGGCGCTCTGCTGCCGGGAGGCGAGGGCCGCATCGCCACCGTCGCCATCCTCGTGTTCTCGATGGTCCCGGCCCTCGGGGGTGCGATGTTCGTCCTGGTGTGGCGCGAGTCCGCGGTGGCCGCGGCGATGCTCCTCCTCGTCGCCAGCGCCTACGAGATGGGCGACTACATCGTGGGATCCGGTGCCTCCAACCCGGTGGAGGGCCCACTGGCGGGCATCACCACCGCGTCGCTCGTGGCGCTGCCCTTGGCGATCGTGCTGGTCGAGCCCTACGCCGCGGGGGGCGTGGCGCTCCTCGCCTTCACCGCCGTCGCCTGCCCGCTCGGTCAGATCCTCGGCTCCGTCGCGCTGCCGGGTGCAGGCGCCCATGCGCCGGCCCTCCGCCGCATCGACACGCTGCTGGTGCTCGGGCCCGTGTGGGCCGCGGCCGCCGGCGCGTTCTGACCGTCCCGGCGCCCGAACCGCCGAGCACGCGTGGTCCCGGACGGCGACGGGTCCCCACGACGCGACGGGGCCCGGCACACGGGGTGCCGGGCCACCGGATGCGACGCCGCACGGCGGCGTCGGCGTGCGGAGCCGTCGATCAGCCCTTGGCGAGGTTCTCGGCGGCGAACTCCCAGTTGACCAGCTTGTCGAGCCAGGTCTCGATGTAGGCCGGCCGGGCGTTCTGGTAGTCGAGGTAGTACGCGTGCTCCCAGACGTCGAGGGTGAGGATGGCCGTCTTGCCGTGCTTGAGCGGCAGGTCGGCGTCCTTGGTCTGGAGGATCTCGAGGCCGCCGTCGCCCTTGGCCAGCCAGGTCCACCCCGAGCCGAACAGCGTCTTCGCCTTGTCGGTGAAGGTCTGCTTGAACTCGTCGACGGAACCGAACGCCTGCTCGATGGCGGTCTTCACGTCGCCGGTGGGCTCGCCGCCGCCGCCGGGCGACATGCAGCTCCAGAAGAACGTGTGGTTCCACACCTGCGCGGCGTTGTTGAACAGCCCGCCCGGCTCGGCGGCGAGGATGATCTCCTCGAGCGACTTGCCGTCGTGCTCGCTGCCCTCGACGAGGCCGTTGAGGTTGTTGACGTAGGTCTGGTGGTGCTTGCCGTGGTGGTAGTTGAGCGTCTGCTCGCTCATGTGCGGCGCGAGGGCGTCTTTGGCGTACGGAAGCGGAGGCAGCTCGAAGGCCATCGGCACTCCTTGGGTCGTGGGCGAACGGACCGCAACCTACCCGCGCGTGCGGCGGGTGACACGTGGGGGAGCGGTTCCGGCGCCCCCGCGCGGTCTCGGCCGAGTTGCGCCGGAATCTCTCGCCCGTCAAGGGTGTTCGTTCACTGATGGTGCGACGACTCGCTGTCCTTTCCCTGCACACGTCCCCGCTCGTCCAACCGGGCGCCGGCGACAGTGGCGGCATGAACGTCTACGTGCGCGAGCTGGTGTCGGCGCTCGCCCAGGCGGGCGTGACCAGCGACGTGTACACGCGCCGGTGGAGCGACGACCTGCCCGACGTGGTCGGCGTCGAGCCCGGCTTCCGGGTGGTGCACGTGCCGGCCGGACCGGTCGACCTGCCCAAGGAGGCGCTGCCGGAGGTGGTCGACGAGTTCGCCGACGGGGTGCTCGAGCACCTGGTGACCAGCGGGGACCTGATGGGCGTCGATGCCCTGCACGCCAACTACTGGCTGTCGGGGGTGGCGGGACATCGCCTGAAGCACGAGCTCGACCTGCCGCTCGTGTCGACGTTCCACACCCTGGCCCGGGTCAAGGCCACGACCGGTGACCCGGAGCCGCAGCGTCGCGTCGACGCCGAGACGGCGGTCATCGGCTGCTCGGACGCCATCCTGGCCAACAGTGCCGCCGAAGCGGCCCAGCTCGAGCGGCTCTACGGCACCGACCCGGCCCGGATCGAGCTGGTCCCGCCCGGTGTGGTGCACGCCTTCTTCTCGCCCGGCGACCGGGCCGGGGCGCGCGCCGCCCTCCCGCAGATCGGCCCGCTCGACGGGCCGATGCTGCTGTTCGTCGGTCGCATCCAGCCGCTCAAGGGCCTGGACGTCGCGGTGCGGGCACTGGCCGAGCTGGACGACCCCACGGCGGTGCTGGTGGTGGTCGGCGGCGCCAGCGGCCTCGAGGGCCGGCACGAGGTCGAGCGCATCGAGAAGCTGGCGGCCTCGCTGGGCGTCAGCGAACGCGTGCGCTTCGCGGCGCCGCAGCCCCACCACATGCTGTCGACGTTCTACCGGGCGGCGGACCTGGTCTGGGTGCCGAGCCGCAGCGAGTCGTTCGGTCTGGTGGCGCTCGAGGCGGCCGCGTGCGGCACGCCAGTGGTCGCGGCCGCGGTCGGCGGCCTGCGGACGCTTGTCGACCACGGGCGCACGGGGTTCCTGGTCGAGGGGCGCGACCCCACGGTCTTCGCCGCGTACGCCGAGCAGATCCTGACGAACCCCGCGCTGGCCGACGAGCTGTCAGCGCAGGCGGCACTGCGGGCGCGGGACTACACCTGGTCGACGGCGGCCGGCCGGCTGCGCCGCATCTACGCCGACCTCACGGTGCGTTCGCTCGTCACCTGCGCCGACTGACGGCGCCGCCCGTCGCCCGGGGCGGCTGCGGACGGGGCGAGCACTAGCGTTCACGGCCATGACGCAGCGCCCGTCGACCGATGCCGAGCTCGACGATCTCGCCAGCCGCATCGAGGCCTGGCTCGAGCGCCAGCGGACCGGCAACCCCGTGGTGGCGGCCGTGGAGCGCGACGAGGAGTCCGGTGAGCGTCGGTGGTTCGTGCGGGTGCGGGGCGAGGCCAAGGACGTGTTCACCATCTGGTTCCACCTGCGCCAGCGCACCCTGCACTACGAGACCTACGTCATGCCGGCGCCCGAGGAGAACCAGGAGCAGCTCTACGAGTACCTGCTGCGCCACAACACCAAGCTGTACGGCGCGGCGTTCGCCATCGGCGTCGAGGACGCGATCTTCCTGACGGGCCAGCTCGGCAACGATGCGGTGGACGACGACGAGCTCGACCGGGTGCTGGGCTCGCTCTACATGTGGGTCGAGCGGTTCTTCCAGCCCGCCCTGCGGCTCGGATTCGCCTCTCGCTTCACCGGGTAGGCCATCGCCTCGGCGACCTAGGTCATCTCCATCATTTTCATTGATCTTCAGCTGATGGCGATCTAGCCTGCACCTCAGGCCGTGGGCCGGCGTGCACCGCGATCGGGGAAGTCGGGGGTGGCGCGCCGGGCCCATGGCCCGGCTCGCCGGTCGTCGCCGTGCCCCGGCCGGCCGCGTAACGTCGCCATCATGGCGATGCCCAAGCTCCAGGTGATCGGCGGCGGCAAGATGGGCGAGGCACTGCTCGCCGGGTTGATCACCGGTGGGTGGGCGGCCGCGCACGAGATGCGGGTCGTCGAGCGGCTCCCCGAGCGGGCCGACGAGCTGCGCGAGCGGTTCCCCGGCCTGGCGGTCGCCGAGGTCGCCGGCCCGGCCGAAGGCCACGTCGTGGCGGTCAAGCCCGGCGACGTGCCGGACGCGTGCCAGGCGCTCGCGGAGGCCGGATCGCGCACGCCGGTGCTGTCGATCGCCGCCGGTGTCACCATCGGCCGGCTCGAGGCGGCCCTGGCCGACGGCACCCCCGTGGTGCGGGCGATGCCCAACACGCCGGCGCTCGTCGGCGCGGGTGCCGCCGCCATCGCTGCCGGCCACGCCGCCGGCGAGGCCGACCTGGCGTGGGCCGAGCGCATCCTCGGCGCGGTCGGCCTGGTCGTGCGCGTCGACGAGCCGCTGCTCGACGCCGTCACGGGCGTGTCCGGGTCGGGGCCGGCCTACGTGTTCCTCGTGGCCGAGGCCCTCGTCGAGGCCGGCGTGCTCGCCGGCCTGGCGCGCCCGGTCAGCAGCGCCCTCGTCACCCAGACCCTGCTCGGCGCCGCCCGCCTGCTCGACGAGTCGCACGAGGGGCCCGAGGCGCTGCGGGCCGCGGTCACGTCGCCGGGCGGCACCACCGCTGCGGGCCTGCGCGCCCTCGAGGCGGCCGGCGTGCGCTCGGCGTTCCTCGAGGCGGTCATGGCGGCCACCGAGCGCAGTCGCGAGCTCGGGGCCTGAGCCCCGCCGGCGGGCTCGTTCGCCCGTCTCGCCCGCCGGCAACGGTCCCGTACGGAGAGCGCAGCGGCGTTGGCTGAGCCGCTCGCTTCGCCCGGCGCCGCCCCCGTCCGGCACACTCGACGCTGCATGCCCCCGCGCTTCGACACGATCAGCTTCCTGTCCGACTACGGCACCACCGACGAGTTCGTCGGGGTCGTCACGTCGGTCATCCGGTCCATCGCCCCGGACACGACGGTGGTGGACATCACCCACGACATCCGGCCCTACGACATCAAGGGCGGCTCGCTCACCCTGGCCCGCAGCGTGCAGTACCTGTGCCCGGGGGTGGTGCTCGCGGTCGTCGATCCCGGGGTCGGCACGAGCCGGCGCGGCGTGGCCGTCGAGGTCGGCGACGGCCAGTCGTTCCTGGTCGGCCCCGACAACGGGCTGCTGG